>LJNI01000024.1 GCA_001303225.1 candidate division TA06 bacterium DG_78
TGCTGATGCAAAGGTCACTCCGTGTATACCATCACGGCCTGTCTTACCGCCAACGAGGAGAATTGCGTCACCTGGTTTCGCGCTTTTTTCAATCCTGTCTTTCCGTATGAGCCCAACACAACCGCAATAGACCAGAGGATTATATAAAAAATCTTCATCAAAGTACAGTGCCCCACTCGCTGTTGGTATGCCCATGCGATTACCATAATCTCGAACACCACGGATCACACCTTTAATGATTGTCTGCGGATGCAAAATACCCTTGGATAATTTTTTATAATCAAAATCCGGCTCGCCAAAGCAGAAAATATCCGTATTCATGATTGGTTTAGCTCCGAGACCAGTACCGAGAATATCGCGGATAACACCGCCAATTCCAGTCGCAGCGCCACCATACGGTTCTAATGCAGATGGATGGTTGTGTGTCTCGACCTTAAAACAGACACCATACGTTTCATCAAAATCGATGATACCAGAATTATCGTGAAATACTGATAAGCACATTGGATGATTAATATCGCGCGTTGCCTTCATTATTGTATTTTTTAGAAGATTATCGATCTTCTCGCCGTTAAATTGGATCTTTCCTAAAAATGTTTTATGCCGGCAATGTTCGCTCCACGTTTGAGCAATCGTCTCGAGTTCAACAGCAGTTGGTTTTCTACCCTCTTTTTCAAAATACTGTTTGATCGTTTCCATTTCGACTCTTGAGAGCGAAAGACCCATGTCACGGCTGATCTTCATCAAATCACCACTCAGATCAATATGCATGATCCGGAGTGAATATGCTGAGGGACTGTACAATTCTTCTTTACCCAGTTTTATATGTTGGACAAGTGGATTAAAAAGAAATAGTTCTGCCAGCTCCCGTAATTTTTGTTTATCACATGCACCCCTGAATATGTAGTACGTTCCTGTCTTTGCTGCATCGATAGTTATGCCTAAATCAGCGATTGCCTTTTTGATACTAGCTTCCTTCGGGTCAGTAACTCCAGTATTGTATAGTATCTCAAAAGTCGTGCCATTGCTCAAATGTTCTGATGTATGTAAGTCAGCTTGGGCAACAGTATACCCCTCGACTACTGGGTCACAGAAGAGTTCACCTGCGACAAATTCAGCCTGCTCTTTTGAAATCTCTGCGAGGATATAGTACACATCTCTCACCTCGACCTCTTCAATACCACAGGCACCTAGAGCCTCAAATTCTTTTTGTACAAATGTACCTCGAGGATCATTCTGCCGTTTTATTTCAATCCTGAAATTTTTCATGGACGCACTGTCTTAGGTTTTACTCTCATTATTATACTAACAACAATTATTACTACTATCAGTCCAATTATCACAATCTGCCATGCCGTGAAACTAAATATATCTGTGTTTCGAGATGACTCACTCGTCGGAAAAACGAAAAAGGTCTTGGGTAGTATTCACCTCCTTTAGGAGTTCAATCGCCTGATCGACTAATGGGTCATTTTCAACCCGTACTTGATAACCCTCTTTCAAACCCCAGACATTTGTCACAATGTTCTGATGTAATCTTTTTTTAAAAGAAACCTTAACAGAATCAAATTGTTCCTCGGTGAATTCCAGACCCTTTTCGAGTAAATACACTGCAAAATCTTTAAGTATCTTATCATCGACAGTGAAATTTTTGCCAATGTCTTTATGTGTTGCTGTATACCTAACTACATAATCGAAATTGTACCCCTTGGTAATAATATCAGTCTCTAGTTTTGTCATTTTCGGTGGTTCAACAACGACATCTGGCGTAATACCTCCTTCACCGTACACCGTGCGTTTGAGCGGTCCGAGTGTGGTGAATTCCTTTTTCTCAACAACCTCAGACGTATCCTCATCACCTTCAGTCTCAAGCAACTCAACCGATTTATCAATCGACCGACCTGATGGTGTATACCAACGATCAGTAGTGAGCTTTAATGCTCCGCCATCTTCGAGCGGAAAAATTTTCTGAACCGAGCCTTTACCAAATGTAGTTGTACCCATAATCAAACTTCGATCCCAATCTTGGAGCGCACCTGCAACAATTTCAGAGGCTGATGCTGACCCGCCATCGACCAGTGTTATCAGAGGAAAATCTCCGTAAGGGCATGCCTTTTTTGTTTTATATACAGTCTTACTCTCGATCCTTCCCTTTGTTATAACGACTTCCTTGTCTTCAGAGCACAGAAAGAGTTCACTCACTATGACGCCTTCCCTCAATAAGCCGCCAGAATTCAATCTGAGATCAAAAATGATCTTTTGAGCACCGAGTACAAAGAGGGAATCGAGTGCTGCTTCTAATTCTGTATCTGCTGTTTGAGAAAACGTCGCCAACTGAACATAGCCGATACCATCATCAACTATGCCATAATAGGGGACTGCGTCTAATTTGATGTTTGCCCGAATTATTTCGACATCAAAAGGTTCTTCGATTATTGTGCGTTCAATGGTCAGAACAACTTTTGTTCCAGGCTTACCCCTGATGTCCTTCACAACGATATCAACGCTCTTACCCTTGGTAGAAACACCATCGACCTTGATGATGGCATCACCAGGTAGCAACCCCGCATGATAAGCCGGCGTTCCTTCGAGTGGTGATATCACTGTGATCTTATCTTCCCTTTTGCCAATCGTCGCACCAATACCACCAAATTCACCCTTGGTTGTAATCATCAATGATTCATACTCTTCCTTAGTCAGGTAATCTGTGTGTGGATCATGGAGAGCCTCTATCATGCCATTGATTGCGCCCCGTATAAGACTATCAGACGCTACCTCAACGACATAGCTGTCTTCTATTTCCTTGAGTATCTTATTGAAGATACGGAGCAATGAATACGTATCAGGGTTTGCCCACAATCTACCAATGAATATCCCACATATCAGGGATACCCCCATCATAAATAGTACTATTTTCTTCATAATGTATACCCCTTTCTTACTAATAAATTTTTTACATTATTGATAACTTCACGCTTCAAAATTTCGACAGGCTTTGCTGCATCCAAAATTTTCACTCGTTTCTTGGCGCGATGGGCTAATTTAAGATAACCCTCACGAACTTTTCGATGGTAATCCTCTTCCTCACATTCCATTCGATCATCGAATATGCCCCGCTTCCGCGCCTCAGTAACGTCAATATCAAAGAGAAGAGTCAAATCAGGTTTTATGCCAGCAGTCGCAAAACGGTTAAAGATCGCAATGAGCCGCTGCGGTAAATCGCGTGCATACGTCTGGTATGCATACGTAGAATCAGCAAATCGGTCTGATACGATAATCTGTTTTTTATGAAGTGCCGGAAGTAGTTTTTCATACGTCAATTGACTCCGTGCGGCAAGAAATAATAAAACTTCGCACTTTGGGTTCATTGTTTTATTTTCTGGATTAAGAAGAATCTCTCGTATCATTTCACTGACAGCTGTGCTTCCTGGTTCCCGAACAAAGAGGTGTGGTAGGTTGTGCTCTGAGAGCCAATCAACCAATCCTTGTGCTTGTGTGGTTTTACCAGAACCTTCAACTCCCTCAAATGTTATGAAAACTCCGCGCCGTACGCCAGCCATGTGCGCATGCCTAACGACGTTTCTTTGTTTTTAACCCATATTTTTTTATGAAATTCTCCGTCTTTTCGCGACAGATGTGATCTGGATATTGCACTGGTGGTGATTTAAAGAAATAGCTCGATGGTTCGACTATCGCACCACTCATTCCATGATTGAGTGCTAACTTTGCACACCGTATAGCATCGATCATGACGCCTGCTGAATTTGGTGAATCCCATACTTCGAGTTTTAACTCAATATTGAGTGGAACATCACCAAATGTTCTCCCCTCGAGTCGCATGTGAGCCCACTTTCTATCTTTGAGCCACGCAACATAATCTGATGGACCGATGTAAATATTTTCCTCACCAATGTCATATTTTAACTGCGAAGTCACGGCTTGAGTCTTTGAGATCTTCTTTGACTGCAAGCGCGCCCGCTCGAGCATGTTCAAAAAATCTGTATTACCACCAACATTGAGCTGTGATGTACGCTCGAGCTTCACACCACGGTCGTTAAAGAGATTAACAAGCACGCGATGTAAAATCGTCGCACCAACCTGTGATTTTATGTCATCACCAAATACTGGCAGTCCCTTTTCAATGAACCGTTTCTGCCAATACTTCTGGCTCGCAATGAATACTGGGATACAATTAATGAATGCGCAGCCTGCGGTCAACACTTGTTCGACATACCATTTTGTTGCCTCTTCACTTCCAACTGGAAGATAACTTATCACGACATCTGTTTTTGTCTGTTTCAGAAGGCCAACAATATCTGCAGTGGGTCCTGGTGCCTTCTTGATGATTTGCGATAAGTAGTAGCCAAGACCATCATGTGTCATGCCCCGAACTACTGGGACATCCAATTTCGGCACATTACAAAACTTGTATGTATTATTCGGCTTAGTGTAGATTGCTTCTGCCAGGTCTTTACCCACTTTATTAATATCGATATCAATACCAAAACTAAACTCAATGTCGCCAATGTGATAACCGCCGAGTCGGGTATGCATAATACCCGGAATAACTTCGCCCTCTATTGCCTTATGGTAATAATAAACTCCCTGCACCAAACTTGATGCGCAATTACCAATTCCGATGATTGCCACTTTAATCTTACTCATCAAATCCTCCTTAATTTATTATTGTATATTTTTTTCATAAAAAGTCAACTGTGCGATTTCGATGATTTTCTTTGAATTTTTAACTGATAAACATTGATGTTTCTGAAAGAATAATATTAATAACACAAATAAATGATAAAACACTAAAATGGCATTTTCGAGTTTTTTAGATTGGCCCGACTGCCACTTACGAGGTGGACTAGTTAAATCAATTTACAAATAGTTATCCAGGTACGCTATCTCGTTAAAATCAATTTCTTGGTTGCACTATTGCTGTCACCTATTAAACGGCATATGTAGAGACCTGAGTTCAAGTCCTCTGTATTCCAGATAACTTCATAGTTACCAGTTGTTTTATAATCATTGACCAGGGTTTCAACGAGCTCTCCGAGTATGTTATAAATCTGTATCTTCACATTATATGGTTTATATACAGAATAACAAATGGTCGTATTGGAACCGAACGGATTTGGGAAATTTTGAAGTATTAAGCCAGTGCTTGTCACATTAGGACGGTTCTCATTAATGCCGGTTATTTGGTTAAAATAATGAAAACCCATATCCGCCCTTGTGTTATCTGGGTCTTGAGGTGAGGCAGGGTCTCCAGTATCTATGCATGGCGATTTTGTACCATCTTCTATTGGCCAATTTGCCCAGCTTAAATAAAGATTACCATTTTCAGGATCTATAAATAATGGGTCTGTATCAATACAACCAGCACCAAACCATGGTTCACCTGTTCCGCCTTCGATATCACAATACGTAGCAGTAACCGAAGCAGCGCCTGAAAATGCAATAGCCGGAGAAGTATCATGCCACAGGATATTATTAAACACATCTGCCTCAGCTGAGCTCTGGTCAAAGTAGAAGTAGATTCCACCAGCTTCAGAGGCTGAATCGCTATAAAATGTATTGTTGGACACGGTTAATGCCCCACTTGTGGTTGCGGCAGAAAATCCACCTCCGACACCATCTGATGTGTTGGAACTCAAGACATTTCTGTGGAAAAGCATGGTCCCTTCATCCAGAAATATACTTACTCCACCACCATTCTCAACCGCCTCATTATCTGTAAATGTATTATCGGTTATCTCGAGTACCCCTGAACCAAGCTCAACCCAAACACCTCCTGCGTTCCAGGCAGAAGTATTGTTGGTATGGATATTATCAGATAAGGTGAGCGTTCCCGAGGCAATTTCAAAATAACTCCCTCCTCCATTTCCAGCACCTGTTGTCGAATTCCCTGTCAGGGTGTTATTTTCATACGTCACTGTACTGTTTCCTGCCGGCATCCTTATAAAACACCCGCCTCCAAATTCTACTGCACTATTGTTGTTAAAAGTATTGTTCTCTACTATCATGGATGCACCAGAACCAAGGGGATAGAGCATCGCTCCTGCAGCGTCTCTCTGAGCTGTATTATCTTCAAAAGTACAATGCGCAACCCTCAAGTCAGTTCCCGCTCCTTCTGTCTGTACAAATAGTCCTCCTGCAGTTCCATAAGGATATCCGCTCGGATTTGGAGACGAGTTTCTCCTGAATGTGCAGTATGTAATCGTAATCTCTCCTGTATTTGAGTAAATGTTCGCACCACCGCCGACATAACCTGCGGTATTATCGTCGAAGTCACAGTTGCTCATGCTCATAGAAGCTGAAACTGTTTCCAGATGTATGGCTCCTCCATGGTCTGCATTTCCATTCTGAAAGGTCATATCCTGAAGCTCCAGGTCAGCATTAGCTGCTGTTGCTGAGAACTGGAATATCTGAGTAGAATTCCCGCCATCAAGAATAGTCGAACCTGTTCCTGCGCCATCTATGAAAAGAGAGAAGTCCTCTGTAGAAGTAAAGGTAAGCGTCGTTGTTATATTGTAAGTGTCAGCTGAGACATTGATTGTATCATTCTCGCTATTAGATGCTGCAGTGTTCAGGGCATTCTGGAATTCTGTTGGGTTATTAACATTGAAGGTCTCTGCCCATAAAAACGAGCCTAATAAAAACACAAAACAACCTATGACAACACCTCTAAACTTCATTTGTCCCTCCTCTCTCTTAGTAACGACTTAGACTTAATATCTAAATGCCTTATTTGTTTATTATTAGATATATAGCACCTGGCCAAATTTCAAAAAATAACATCACGGATTTTCTTTAGAATGATATTAATAATTTATTAAAAGTCAAGCATGATAATGAGCTAAATACAGCATTTAAATATTATTTCCCCTTCTTTATAAAATACAAATTCCTCTCCTTTTCTAATTACCTGCGTTGCACTGCGTTCTTTTGCTTCTAACCGAACTAATGAAAGAATAAAAAGATTTTCCACCTCGTCTGGATACCTTCCAAACCGATCGATAATTTCATTTTTAATCACATCGAGTTCATATTTCGACTCGACATCGAGCAATCGTTTATACAGAGCAGTTCGTTCGTATGCGCTCTGAATATACGAATCTGGAAAGTATGCTTCCATCTTTAAATCGAGGATTGGTTCGTGAACAACCTTTTTACCTTTTAATTCGCCGACTGATTCGCCCAAGAGCCTGATATAGTGGTGGTATCCGATCGAATTCACATGTCCTGATTGTTCCTTACCCAAGAGATTACCGAATCCTCGAATCTCCATGTCACGCAGCGCGAGCCTAAACCCTGAACCCAATGATGTATATGAACTCAATGCGCCTAAGCGTTTATTCGCTTCATCAGTAATGCGATACCGGGATGGAATGATGAAGTACGCATGCCCATGGATAGTACTGCGGCCAACCCGCCCCCGTAATTGGTGGAGATCTGCGAGCCCAAATTTGTGTGCTTGGTCAACGATGATCGTGTTTACGCGTGGCATATCCAAACCCGACTCCACAATGGCGGTTGAGAGTAAAAGATCATATTCTCCCCGCAGAAAAGCGACCATCCCCCTTGCTGTGATATCTTCTCTCATCTGGCCATGCAACAGGCAGATCTTGAGATTAGGCAATAATTTGTGGAGTTTCGACCGAACTGTTTCAATGGTCTGAATACGATTGTGTACAAAAAAGACTTGACCAGCACGTTCGATCTCGAATTGTATGATTTTTTTGATTTCGTCATCATCATAATAAATAATTTTGGTGGCAATATCCTTGCGCCCAGCTGGCGGTGTATAGATATTCGAAATATCCTTCAACCCGGTGAGCGCCATGTAGAGGGTACGCGGGATTGGCGTAGCAGAAAGGTACATAACATCAATGCCTATTTTGAGATTTTTTATCTTTTCTTTCTGGGCAACACCAAAACGCTGTTCTTCATCAATAATGAGGAGACCGAGGTCTTTAAATTGCACATCGGGCGTAAGGAGTCGATGTGTTCCTATGACAATATCAATCATCCCTGATGCAAGCTGTGACAAAATGTTTTTTAGTTCTACTTTCGTCCTGAAACGCGAAACCATCTCAACTTTGATTGGAAATGGTTCGAGCCGTTTTTTAAATGTATTGTAGTGTTGAAACGCCAAGAGTGTAGTTGGGCAGAGAATCATGGTCTGTTTGCTATCGAAGCTTGCCTTGAAAGCAGCGCGCAATGCGATCTCAGTTTTACCATAACCAACATCGCCACAAATTAAACGTTCCGCGGGTCTGAGTGATTCCATATCCTTTTTTACATCGTTGATTGCCTTCATCTGGTCTTCGGTTTCTTCATAGGGAAATGACGCTTCTAATTCTTTCATTTCATGTGTGTCTTCTGAAAAGTCAAAACCCTTTTCTTGCAGCCTTCTGGAATAGAGGTTTAATAAATCTATTGCCAACCGCTCGGTTGCCCGTTTCACCTTTCGCTTTGTTCTCAGCCATAACTCACTCCCTAATTTACTCAACCGCGGTGGAGTACCAGTGCTCGAAATATATCGCTCGAGTAAGTTCAACCGTTCCACTGGTAAATACACCTTATCCTGTCCTGCATAGTTGATTTGTAAGCATTCAATTTTTCTATCCTCAACGTCGATGAGTGTAAGACGCTCAAATTGACCAATCCCATACTCCGAGTGAACGACATAATCATTTTGTTTCAAACCCATTAAATCATCGACAAATGGTCCTCGGTAGACGAATTTTTTCCTCTTCATCTCACCAAATATCTCAGTCTCAGTGAGATACACAATTTTATGTATCTCATCAACAAAACCTTCCTCTATAAAAATTGGATATGTTTCAATTTCACCGAGCAGTGATTTTAATTTTTCCTCCAATGTGGTTGGTATAAAGAACTTAAATGTGTAATTTTTCTTTTTTATATCTTCTTGCAGTGCTTTAAAATCACCGAAATATGCTCGCGCTGGTGTATAATGATATTTGATTTCACCATCGTCGGTAAATATCACAGCAGGAAATCCAAGGTCGATGTCTCCTTCACTCACAACAATAGTATCCTTGTCGAGCAATTGCGTGAGTGGTTGTGCATCACCTACTGTTGCCAGCACTATTTTTACTCTTTCAATATGCTTAACCGACTGTTGGGTCTGCGTATCAAATTTTCTGATTGAATAAATTGTATCACCATAGAATTCAATGCGGACAGGTTCGCTCTGCGGCTCATAGATATCCAAAATACCGCCACGCAAGGCGTAATCCTTTTCCTCTTCGACAATATCTTCGTTGGTGTAGCCTGTAGCTTGTAACCTCTGTAACAAGGTATCTATATCAATGACAGCACCTTTAGACAACTCGATTTCTTCTTTTATACGGAGCGGCTTTCGAAGAAAATCTCTTGTTGTGATAATGACATTAGATGGCGCATAGAATTGATTTTCCTCGTCGATAATGTTCGTCTGCGGAATGAGTCTACTAAGTTCACGACCATATCGCTCAATTATTCTGTGTTCACATATGTAGAGAACAGATTTTTCATGAGCTAGTTCATGAATCATTAAGGTACGTGATGAACCGTACAAACCGCTGATGGTAATTTTTTTCTGTTTGATTGTTTGCTCAACAATATGTTTACTGTCAAAAAAAGTTTTCATACGTTATGCTACTATTGCTACGTTAGTATCTTTATTATTTGAGTTCGATGACAAATGTGGTCGTTACGATATTGCCACTCCCAAAGCAATCGAGTTCACTTTAGTCTCAGGCTCATCTGCACGTGACAACATAATGACTGGTCGAGCAGCGCCAGCAACCATTCCAGCAGCCTTTGCCTGTGCGAAGTATATCAATCCCTTTGCCCAGATATTCGCTGTTGCAATATTGGGCATAAGAATAAAATCAACGTCACCAGCGATCTCACTTTTTATGTGTTTTTGTTCTGCTGCCTTTTTTGAAATTGCAACATCGAATCCAAATGGTCCTTCGATAATTGCATTCTCTATCTCGCCTCTTTTATTCATTCCAACAATCTTCACTGCATCAGTCGTCTCAGGCATGTCTGGATTTATTGCCTCGCTTGCGGCTACGAGTCCAATATGTGGCTGTTTGATACCGAGTGCCTGTAGTATCTTTATAGCATTTGTGATAATGTTTACACGCGTCTTTAAATCCAGTCTCGGATTCATCCCACCGTCAGACATGAAAATCAATTTGTGATATTTAGGAATTTCAAGGACTGCAATATGACTCAGTATCTTTCCTGTTCTTAACCCCCCCTCTTTGTTGAGCACGCCCTTTAAAAAAGCAGATGTTGAAAGCATACCCTTCATTAAAAAATCACCCTGTTCTTTTACAATAGAGAGTGATTCTATTATTGCCTCGCTCTCATTCTTTGTATTGTGTATTTCAATATTTTCAGTGGTAAAATTAACGCGTTTTGCAGATTCTAAAATTTTTTCTCTATTGCCCACTAATGCCGGAATAATCAATTGAAGTTCTTGTGCCATCCTAATACCTTCGAGGACCTTTTCATCATCGGCACAAACAACAACACACCTCTTTGGTGCCTTGTTTTTCGCAAATTCAATTAGTTGAGTAAAATCCTTCATAAAAAGTGAGATGGGACATATCTCAAAACAATATAATAATAACAATATATAGGTAGTAAAACATTATGAGGTTCACATTTTATTACCAAAGTCTTTTTTGAAGGCATCACATAATTTCCTGCCCCAATTATCAATTGCTTTTAATTTGCCAAAGAAAAATCGTAAGATAGGTGGTTCGTCTACAAATGTTAACCCTTTAATCAACTCCCTATGCTTATATAGCCACAGTAATCTATCAACAACATATTCAATATGGGATATGGTATAAACCCTTCTCGGTACTGCGAGACGCGTGATCTCGAGATCAGCAAACTGCTCTTTACCATCTTTATCTCTGTCCATAGAGATCGTGCCACGCTCCATAGATCTAACTCCTGATGCTATATAAAGTGCTCCAGTCAATGCTCCTGCTGGATATTGATCCTGTGATATATGAGGTACAAATCTCTTGGCATCTAAATGACATGCTAAACCCCCTGGTGGTGTAATGACAGGGATGCCTTGAACCCGCAAACTCTCAACAAAATATTTTACCTGTTCTATTGTGCTGGAAGCCACATGTTGGTCTACCATTTCCTCGAGACCAACTGCCATCGCCTCGATCTCTTTTGTAGACATTCCACCGTAGGTGAGAAATCCCTCATATACAGGAAGCCATGGTTTTATTTTTTCGTATAAATCAGACTGATTTGTAGCAATAATGCTGCCTTTTACTGATGAGTTCTTTCTCGCACTCATATAAAACAAGTCAGCTAGAGAAACGACCTCCTTAACGATTTCGGCAACACTCTTGTTTTTGTATCCACTCTCTCTTTGTTGTACCAGGTAGGCATTCTCAGAGACTAAACTACCATCCATAACCAATATAATACCACTATCTGAACAAACTTTTTTGACCTGTTTCAAATTCTCAACTGAGAATGGTTGTCCTCCTATCAGGTTTGTTGTTGCTTCCATCCTTACGAATGCTATTTTATCTTTACCGTATTTATTAATCGCATCCTTCAGCTTCTGTATATCCATATTGCCTTTGAACAAATACTTACTCTGTGTATTTAATGCTTCTTCTCCAAATATTTCCAGAACTTTTCCACCAACCAACTCAATATGTGCCTTTGTTGTTGTGAAGTGATAATTTGTAAGTACTATGTTTCCTTCTTTGACAAAAACTTTCGCTATTAAATGTTCAGAAGCCCGACCTTGGTGCGTAGGTAATACATATTTAAATCCCAGAACTTTTCCAACTGCATTAGCGAGCTTATAAAAACTCTCACTCCCTGCATAGGCATCGTCATATAACATTGCTGCCCCAAGTTGATTATCACTCATAGCATTTGTCCCACTGTCTGTAAGCATATCAATAAATATATCTTTGGATCTAACGAGAAAGGTATTATATCCAGCATTCTCAATTGCTTTGAGTCTTTCTTCCGCTGGAATCAAGTTTACATTTTGGATAATTTTTATTTTGTACATCTCTACAGGAACTTCTCTTCCATCTGATGTTTTTACTATCATTTTTCTCCCTTCATGTTATATTCAAGATTTGAAAAGTAATACCTATACGAAATTAAAGATAAATTATACTGTCTATAATTTATAAAACCCATCTTTAATTACAGAACTTCTTCAAGTGCATTGATTAATTTTTTGTTCTGTTCTTCGGTTCCGATGGTGATACGCAGAGCATTAGGAAAGTCGTACTGCTTTATTGTACGGGTGATAATACCCTTACTCTGCAGGGCTTCAAACACAATTTGGCTATCTTTTTTGAAATCGACAAAGATAAAATTG
Organism: candidate division TA06 bacterium DG_78; assembly: GCA_001303225.1. Classification (GTDB taxonomy): domain Bacteria; phylum Hydrothermota; class Tepidihabitantia; order SM23-42; family SM23-42; genus DG-78. The sequence continues at coordinate 12,410 of LJNI01000024.1, forward strand.
CCATACGTCGGAAGATAGAAAAGTCCTAAATCTTTATAGGCATCATAGAGGAATTTCTTACCTGCCTCATTTATGTGGCGTCCTCTTTTTATATGTTCATAATCATCAAGTGCAGCAATCCCTGCTATCTGTGAGATTCTATTAACATTAAATGACACCCTTAATTTCATCAAATTGGCGATTATTTCCTCTTTTGCAACACCATAGCCCAACCGTGTACCAGCCAAACCATATATCTTTGAGTAAGTACGCAGGACTAATATATTTTTACCTTTCTTATAATAGTCAAATGCATGTGGATAATTAGGGTCTTCAATGTATTCATAATATGCCTCGTCCACGACAACAAGAATATCATCTGGTACTTGTTTAAAGAATTCATCAATTTCGGCTCTCGTGACCATTGTTCCAGTAGGATTGATAGGATTATCTAAGAAGATCAATTTAGTATTTTTTTTGATAGCCTTTAGCATTGCACTCAAGTCATGTCTATAGTTCTTCATCGGCACTTCGACTAACTCCCCCTGTGCAATATTTACGGCTATTTTGTACCATATAAACGAGCCTGCAGTCACAACTGCACTATTCTCAGGACCGAGATATGCTAACGTTATGAGCGGTAGTATTTCGACTGAACCATTACCTACAACTATGTTCTCTGAATCAACATGAAATCGTCCTGCCAACTTCTCTCTCAAATAGTAACAGTTATCATCAGGGTATAGATGGACTTCTTCTACTGCTTTTTTCATTGCTTTAAGTGCTAATGGAGAAATTCCTAAAGGATTTTCATTTGATGCCAATTTGATTATTTCACCCTTTAGATTTAGTTCCCTAACAACTTCTTCGATAGGTTTCCCAGGCTTATACGGTCTTATCTTCTTCACATAATCTCTTGCTTCAATCACATGTGCCTCCGCTATAAGTTTTAGGAATTATACATATAATGTGATAAAATGCAAGGAAAATTTTATACTGTAATCATCATTTGACAAAAGTATGGTTTTGACTATAATTCATGTGTATGAGAAACTTCATCTATATAGCCCTCATACTTATGTGTATCTTTTCATGCACGAGCAAAAGAGAACTCTTGGTTCCTGTCCTCTTAAACTACGACCTCTACTACCCGGATGAGGCACGAGAACAAGGGTTAGAAGGTACTGTTATGGTTCGTGTCTTTATTGATAAAAACGGTAAGGCAAAAGATGTCATCATTAGTAAATCCTCAGAAAACTATCTCCTCGATTCTGCAGCAGTGAGGACAGCAAAAACCTTCACCTTCTCACCAGCAATGAGAGAAAACAATGCTATACAAACATGGGTACAAGTTCCAATTGAATTTAGACTAAGGATGGTTCATCCTGAGTTCTGGCTAACCGAAGTGAAAATTCTTCAGAATATGATAAAGAATCAGTACAACAAGGAGTGGGTAAATGACCTGTACGATTTGTACAAACAGATGATATATTTACCACGTGAAGGCAATGAAACAGAGAATAACTATTATATTCTGCACACTGTGCTCGATGAAACCGCACAAATATGGGAAGGTTACTGGCAAGTGTTTCCGGCAAATATTCTTCTCTTTATTGATCTTATTAACAGATATCCAGAATCATTCACGAGTCTCGAGGCAAAGGCAGATTTTAATAATTTTATGAAAAAGGAAGTGCCGAGAATAAAAAATACATTATCACCGGAAAAATCTGACTCACTCGTTAGTAGATTACGAAACGCAGTGGAAGAGTAGTCTGTAGTACTGATGAAGGTTGCAATCATTGGAGTAGGCCATTGGGGTCCTCATCTATTGAGAAATTTTTTCAACCACCAATCAGTTGACGGTATATATTGTTACGATATCAACAAAGAGCAAATGGATGCTGCATGCAAGAAATACACTGAGGTTAAAACTGTAACACACTATGATGATATCCTCAACAATCCATCAGTCAGTGCGGTGGTTGTAGCGACACCAGTTACCACCCATTTTGAGATTGCACAGCAGGCACTCCAACACGGTAAACATGTGCTGATAGAAAAACCACTCACCTCAACTCCTGATCATGGAACAAAACTAATCAACACTGCTCGTGAAAATAATTGTGTGCTCATGGTAGATCATATAAGTGTATATAATAGTGCAATCCGAAAGATAAAGGAGATTATTGATGCTGGTGAGATAGGCAACGTTATGTACATCACAACAGTCAGAACCAGTCAGGGATTAGTACAGAGTGATACAAATGTTGTTTGGGACTTAGCAATACATGATCTCGCTATTGTAGACTACCTTTTACCTGCAAGACCCAAAGCCGTCTCAGCAACTGGCACCGGCCACTTTAGCAAACACGAAGATATAGCGAGTGTAACTCTATTTTTTGATACTACCTGCATTGCTCATCTGCGTGTCACATGGCTATCACCCATTAAGGTTAGACACATTATCATAGGTGGAACAAAGAAAACCATTATTTTTGATGACACAGAAACAACTGCAAAGATAAAGGTCTATAATAAGAATTTCGAATCTCCATCACAAAAAACTGCCCTCGATAGCCACCCTCATACTCAACTCAATGTCTATGATTCACCTCAGTACGACATAACAGAACCCTTGGCTTTAGTCACGGATGAATTTATTCAATCAATAGAGCATGGACGTACACCACTCACGAACGGAGAGGTTGGGCTCAAAATTGTCAAGATATTAACAGCAGTAGACAAATCCATGAAAAAAAGAGGAGCGACTATAAAATTGATGGACAGATAAAATAATGGTACCATAAGACTTAGTATTAGCAGATCTTCGATAAATAAACAGTTTAAAAAAATTCAATAAAGCACGTAATTTAATAATAATTTCCCCTATCACCCCTTCTAAACTATCCATAATAATGCACGATTATTATTGACAATGGGTTAAATCTGGATATAATAATTTGCTTGCGAAACTGCAATTTTCTCTTATTAATATGGTCAGTTTGCCATGTTTCCGCCCCAAGTTGTAACTGACAAGAGCGGTAGCTTATTTAAATACATAAGTCCCAAAATTCAAAATTTTTTTAGAAAAAAATAAAATTTTAGGTATTTATATCTATATGATGATACAACAACATGGAGGTTTATGGGGCTACTTAACTTCAATAATGAACAAAAATTGATACAAAAAGAAGTACGAAAGTTTGCTACAGCAGAGATTGAATCGCTATCATCTGAGTTAGACAAGAAATGTATGTTTCCGACCGAGATTGTACAGAAATTGTCTGAATTGGGTTTCTTGAGTCTAATAGTACCAGAAAAATATGGAGGATCGGGCCTTGATACTATAAGTCACTGTATTGCTGTTGAAGAAATAAGCAAAGCATGTGCGTCAATCGGAACAATTTTGGTGGTGAATAATTGTCTTGTCGCCTATCCCATAATGAAGAATGGTGAGGAATCCCAAAAGAAAGTATATCTTGGCATACTTGCCAAAGGAGAGATTGGTGGTTATGTTTCTGATTTAGAAATTGAAATACCGGACAAGCGCATCGAGTTTGAAGATGCTGGTGAAAATCTTTTGGTTTCAGGTAAGAGGGACATTGTGTTAAATGGTGGAGTTGCACGTTTCTTCCTCTGCCCCATATCATTATCCAATGGCAAATCAATCTATATAATACCAAAAGACACACCTGGTATCAAAATAAACCAAACTTCAGTCATGGGAATGAAAACAGCAGGCATTGTTGGCATGGAATTTAATAAAACAGAATTAAAAAAAGATTTCTGCTTAATACCAGAGAGTCAAGGAGAAAAAATCCTCGTAGAGATTCACAATTATTCAAATGTGGGCTTCTCTGCGGTCTCACTCGGTATTGCCGAGGTTGCATTAGAAACCGCAATAAAATATTCTAAAGAACGGAAACAGTTTGGCAGAACGATATGTGAGTTCCATATGGTACAGGAAATGCTCGTCGACATGAAAACAAAGGTAGAGAACGCGCGGTTGCTAGTCTACGATGCAGCTGCAAAATGTGATAAGGATGAAGAGTATTCGCTGGCATCCAAATCTGCACGCCTATATAGCGCTGATGCAGCGGTATTCTGTGGTTTGAAAGCGATTCAGATTCTTGGTGGATATGGCTATACAAAAGACTACCCAGTTGAACGATATCTCAGAGATGCCAAGGTACTCCAGGTTTTAGAAAATACACCACATAATTTAAAATCAGAGATTGCAAAGGAGTTGCTGGTATGATTTTAGATGAAAGGTACCATAACTTTAGAGCAAAAGTAAAAGATTTTGCTGATAAGGAGGTAGCACCAAGGGCAAAAGGACTCGATCAAAAAGGTGAGTTCCCATGGGATTTAGTGAAGAGAATGGCAGAATTAGAACTCCTAGCTATTTATCTACCGAAGGAATATGGAGGAGCTGGTCTCGACATATTAAGTTATGCTATCGCTGTAGAAGAAGTAGGTCGTGTATGTGGTTCAACCGGAATATTCCTTGCTGCCCATGCATCACTTGGCATTTTCCCGATATATTTTGCTGGTACTGAAGAACAAAAGCAAAAATGGCTTGCCCCTTTAGCAAAGGGGGAAAAGATTGGTTCTTTTGGACTTACTGAACCCGATGCAGGAAGCGATGCTGCAGCAACCCAGACAACTGCAAAACTTGTCGGTGAAGAATATGTCGTAAATGGTACAAAACGTTTCATAACATCAGGAAGCATCGCAGACATAATTGTCTTCACTGCAACCAAAGACCCTTTATTAGGCTATCCAGGAATATCCGCCTTTGTCGTCGAAAAAGGAACACCGGGTTTTTCTCCGGGCAAAGACGAAGAAAAACTAGGGTTACGTGGTTCAATCACGTCTGAACTTATATTTGAAGATTGTAAAATACCAAAACAAAATCTTTTAGGTAATGAAGGCGATGGTTTTAAGATATTTATGGAAACACTCGATGGTGGAAGAATTTCTATTGGTGCCCTTGCCCTGGGTATTGCCCAAGGTGCTCTAGATGCCTCGCTTAAGTTTGCAAAGGAAAATAAAAAATCAGGAAAACCATTGTATAAATTACAAAATATTCAATCGATGATAGCCGAGATGGCAACCAATGTGGAGGCAGCGCGCCTTCTCATATATCAAGCAGCAATGTTAAAAGATAATAATAAGCCATTTACAAAGGAAGCAGCAATGGCAAAGTATTATGCTTCTGATATCGGCACTAAAGTAACAAACATGGCAATCGATATTCACGGTATGCTAGGAATTACAGATCAATATCCAGTTGAACGATTTCTGCGTGATGAAAAACTCATGGAGATTGGTGAAGGAACATCTGAAATTCAAAAAATTGTCATTGCACGAAAAATATTAGGAAAGTAAAACTTTTAGATTCAGACGGATTAAAGCGGATTCAAACAGATACATGCCCGTCTGCATCCGCTTAAATCTGTTTGCATCAATTTTTGCGAAGTAAAAAGGAGGTTAAATGAATTTTGATTTGACAAATGACCAAAAGATGCTTAAAGATCAAGTAAGAAAATTTGCCGAGACTGAACTGGCACCCATGGCACCAGAAATTGATAAATCTGGTGAATTTCCTTGGAACAATATAAAAAAGATGGCAAAGATGGGATTGTTGGGAATAATCGTACCTGAAGAGTATGGAGGGTCGGCATTCGATTTCGTCTCATTGGCAATTGCAATAGAGGAGATTTCTCGGGTATGTGCAAGTAGCGGTGTAATTGTTGCAGTCAATAATTCCCTTGTTTCCTATCCAATCTTACAATGTGGCAACGAAGAGCAGAAGAAAAAACATCTACCACCCCTCTGTAACGGTGAGAAGCTTGGTGCATTTGGACTCACCGAACCGAACGCTGGTTCAGATGTGGCTGCCATGGAAGCGACCGCCCGTCTCGAAGGGAATCACTACATATTGAATGGTACAAAAAGATTCATTACCAATGCAGGCGAAGCAGATGTATTTGTTGTCTTTGCCTATACCAACAAAGAATTAAAGCATAAAGGGATCAGTGCATTTATCGTGGAAAGAGATACACCGGGTTTTTCTCTTGGTAAACATGAAGACTTGATGGGAATCAGAGCAACAGCAAACTGTGAATTGATATTTGAGGATTGCAAAATACCAAAAGAAAATCTTCTTGGAAAAGAAGGTGATGGGTTTAAAATTGCTATGCATACAATTGATGTTTCGAGGATTGATATCGGTGCCCAGGCAGTGGGTATTGCCCAAGGTGCATTGGATGAGGCAGTAAAATATTCTAAAGAACGTAAAG
>LJNI01000135.1 GCA_001303225.1 candidate division TA06 bacterium DG_78
CTCGTGCCCTTTGAATTATACATAACCTTAATTTTATTCTCGCGTCGTTTATCACTGTAGCGTGCAGTAATCGATGCAGCTGTTCGTAAATATTTTTTATCTCCGAGAAGCAGTGCATGAGGGCTCCCCGTGTCTGGAACAAAGAGCAGTGTATCAAGAGGACGTGTCATTTCTTCGATCTTCTTATTCTCGTCTTCAAAACGCCCAACAATGAGTTTTGCTTGAGGAGAAAGTCTAAAATGGCGGCCAATTTTTAATAATTCAATATCGCTTACTGAAAGCGTCCCCTGATATCTCATAAGGTCAGCCAGTCTTCGGGAAAATGCCGGGTCCGCGAGAAGACAACCACCACTCGGTGAAAAGAATTGTTCAATGTTTTTCTCTTTTGCTAACTCGAGTTCAAATTTACGAGACCTGCCCTTAATCTTCAGTAATCTATCTCTGTCAATCAACCCATTTTTTTCAGGTATTGTTGGAGGAAGTAAACCACCACTCAATGGTCGGACAACCAATCCTTCACAATCAGCTTCTCTATCTATGAGCGTGAGCGCCTCGAGGCGTTGAGACATCGGGCGCTGACCAAGTACTTCTCCGGTAACTAGAAAATCACCACCAACTTCAGTGAGATATTGTTTCGCTTCTTTTAACATTAAAATACGGCAATCTATACAAGGGTTCAGATTTTTACCATACCCATGCTGAGGGTTTTTAACGATATTTACAAACTCCCCTGCCATATCAATAATTTTCAAATCAGGAATCTCTGGTAGATTCCTTACCGAAAGAAAGCTGTGGGTGATGTGGAGGGGGAAAATCTCTACGGCCCACTCACGCGTCAAGGCATAGGCTATTGAGGAATCGAGTCCTCCAGAAAAAAGAAGGACTGCTTTCATTCCTGGGTGAGTTCTTTGAGCATGTTACGGACACTCGTGTCGTTGGGATTTATTCTCAACCAATTCTGTAGAACCTGTGCAGCAGAGAGTGTATCATTCTTTGCCAAATAAACAGTGAAGAGACCAAAGTAGGACTGTGGGTGCCTCGGATTAATCGTGATTGCCCTCTGGAAATATTCAATCGCTCTGTCATTATAACCCATTGCACCATAGATAGAACCTATCTGTGCTAAAATTTGTGGTTGGCTAGCATCGATCATTGAAAAGTACTGTTCAGCGCTGTCGATCATTCCAATCTGTGCATAGAGAAGACCTAAATTGTAGAGAAACGGATAGATTGGATAAGGTTCGAACAGAACCGCAAAGCGCCAGGCATCAATAGCTCCAGGAATATCGTTCTGATCTCTCAATGCCAGACCGAGGTTAAAGAGTCCTGCTGCATAGTTAGAGTATAACCGTTTGGTATTTTCGTCCTTGACAAGAGCAAAATTATAGAATAAAATCTGCGCGAGTATCCCTTGCTTTGTAGGATCGAAAACACCGGTGTAGCGATAGGTTTGATAGAAAAAGTCCTGGGTCTTCTGTATATCGATGTTATTCGGATACTCGATGCTATCACCAACAACCCGATAGACAAGTCCTTCAAGTTTGAGATAGGGTCTGAAACCACGGTAGTTCTCTTCGGAAACCGTTGTTGCAAAATATATTGGAATTTCTCCTTGATAATTTTTAACGTAGCGCGCAGCAAACTCCTCCTGACTTATGAAAAATGCCTGATCGAATTTGAGCGTACCCCGCTCTATTCTTCGTTCCAACGTAACGCCGGCATTGGTTGCAAGGATATCCCTCACCATTATGTCTTTTACATAAATCACGCGTCGATTTTTGAAATCATATATCGGCTCGAGCAGATCAATCTCTTCCTCGCTAAAGCTTACTGGTGCGCCCCAGTGTTTCAACTGTTTAATGTACCAATTAGTATTAATGAGTGAAAGATTCGCAATAACGACACTCCTCTTTATATTTAAAACTTCCTGCGCAAACCATAAGGGAAATGTGTCATTATCTCCGTTGGTGAATACGAGTGAACCGTCATCGCACGAGACAAGCATGTTGTAGCCATAATCCTTGGGAATAAAATCACCAAAGCGGTTATTCACACGAATATTGGTTAAAAGTGGTACTAATGAATATGCCACAATTGCGCCGAGCCCTCCCCATTGTGCCAATTTATTATTCTTTGATTCCTTTTTAAGCGTCTCCATAAATCCATAAAATCCCAAACCAATGAACAGACCAAAATAAACATGGGCAGGATGGAAGAAATAGTCTCTTTCACGCACCTCACGTGGTTGATGTTTTGAATTACCATCGCTCGGCGAAAACTTGAGATTGAGGTAGCCAATCGTACCAAGTGAAATCATAAACATAATGAGTATCATGAGCAAGAAGAGTCTCTTCTCTCGTTTGTAGAGTTCCACCATTCCCCAGATTCCGAACACATAAAAAACTGCAAGAATGATATAACGAAATAGTCTATTCATATCTTGAGGAATCGGTTGCCAAGAGAGATATCTCACGAAAAGTTCGACCTGCCAATACATTCCTTCAATAAGATTGAATCCGGTCGCATCTTGTGTTTGCCGTGGGATTATCCTCTGAGGTCCGTACTGCGCCCGGTGCAGAACATTACTGAATGCATTAAAATCTTCGCCCGGGTTGCATTCATTGATCCGCGGAGCAACATTTTTACCAGCGAGGTACTGTGCATGCATCTGTTTATCCTTGTATAATTCAGTGAGTTTAGCTGCTCGGATCGGAAGGTATAATTCTGCAGAGACTGCTACAATAATAAGCAAAACACCCAACCAGAAGAAACGCCAGTTCCTGTATTTATGAGGATTATTGAGTGGCAGTAATATCCCGCTGATAAGAATAATACCAATTACAATTAACGCAGGGATATAGAGGGATTCCGGTAATACAAACATCAGTGCGAAGAAAACTACGTGAAGAATTCCTAAGAACAAGAGAAGGGTATCTTTTAAGTACCTCCGCTCAACAGCAATTATAAAAATATAAAAAGGAATGAAAATAAGAAATGGCGTCATATGAAAGCCTGATGCCAAAAATATCAAGTAAAATGAGAGGAGAATGTATCTGTTCTTAGGTTCACCTCTTTTAACACTCTCATACCATAAGAGCGCTAAGTAGTTAATAAGCACCAAAAAGAACGTTGAGGCAGCATAGACCTCAGTCTCGATTGCATTGATCCAATAGGTGTAAAAGAATGAAATCCCTAAACAGGCAGCAAATGCAGACACCACCATCACTATCTGGCTCTCCTGTTTGCGCCACATACGAAAGATTTTTAAGATCATTCGATACAACAGGAAAATCGTCACTACAGAAATTCCGAGTCCGAGGAGATTCATGTGCCAGGCAACTTCTTTTGAGATAGGCAAGATTGCAGCAATGAGGCCAGCGATTATGAGCCAAACTCTGCCGATTAATACGTACAGTGGTGTCCCCGGTGGATGCGGAACCGCGAGCGTATATGCTGAAGCAATGAATTCACCACAATCCCAGAAAGAGAGTGTCGGTGCAACAGTGTAGAGGTAAACTCCAGCAGTAATAATCAGTAGGATATAAAGTAGTATGTTTTCCAGTTTTTTATAATCCATGTAACCTCCTGGACGTAATTATAATCAGTCGTTGCAGAATGTCAATATCAAGCGATTTGTGGATTTCTTCCAGAAATCTTTGATAACAGCGATGCATTACAACGGGTAAAATTATTGAAGTAGGTTGACAGCTTAAATATATTTTCTATAATCACATCATGGATAATGTGGTAGCAATGGTGCTTGCCGGTGGAAGGGTCGATGAACTCCTCAGCTTGACTGAAAAGAGACCTAAATCTGCACTGCCGATTTTTGGTATCTATCGTATCATCGATTTCGCCCTGAGTAATCTCATGCACTCAGGAATACCCAATGCTGGAGTTTTATCTCAGTATCGGCCTTATGCACTGGTACGTCATATTGGCACTGGCGAACATTGGGATTTTATTGGCCGCAAAAGGGGTATCCGTATACTATCTCCCTATCGCGGAGCCAAGGCATCAGATTGGTACAAGGGTACTGCCGACGCTGTATACCAGAACATATCGTATATCGAGGAGTTTAATCCCGAATATGTTTTGGTTATTTCAGCCGACCACATTTATCATATGAACTATAGACAGGTATTCCAATTTCATGTTGAGAAGAAAGCCGATGTAACTATCTGCTTTACCCAAGCAAAAAAGAAAACTTCTCGATTCGGCTATGGTGTCATTGACAAAAATGATCGGTTGGTAGCGTATCAAGAAAAACCCGAGGTTCCCCAATCAAATTGGATTTCCATGACCGTATACTTATTCAAAACAGCCCTCCTCATCGATTGTTTAAACACGAACGCTCGTGAAAAATCACATGAATTTGGTCGTGATATAATTCCTCGATTGATACAAGACAAAAGAATTTTTGGCTATCGTTTTAATGATTACTGGGCATATGCACGAACTATCGCCTCGTACTACGAGACGAATATGGATCTTCTCAAAAGGAAAATTAATCTCGATATGTGGCAGGTGAGAACCAATCTTTCAGAACGGTGTGGCGATCGCGACCGACTTCCTGCCTACATCGGTGGTCACGTTTCAAATGCAATCATTAGCGAAGGGTGTAGTATTAGAGGGAGCGTACAAAATTCCATACTCTCACCTGGTGTCTTTGTAGCACCTGGTGCTGAAGTTATCGGTTCAATTATTTTTCATGACACAAAGATCGAACCGCGCGCTATTGTAACAAAAGTGATCTGTGATAAAGACTGTCACATCGGTGAAGGGTCAGTCATCGGTGGGTACGGTGACAGCGAGAACTCTGGCATTACACTGCTTGGGAAAAATACGATTATCCCTCCGAAAACAGTAAGAAACGCGAAAAATGTAACCCCCTCATCTGAGAACAGGCATAGACAGGGAGAGGAACAATTGTGACCAAAGACATTATTGCGATGCTCTTAGCGGGTGGAGTCGGCTCACGACTCAACATTCTTGGTCGTCACCGTGCAAAACCGGCAATCGTCTTCGGTGGGATATACCGCATCATCGATTTTACCATGAGCAATGTTGCCAATTCAAATATCGACATTGTGGGCGTTCTTACTCAGTATAAACCACTCTCATTAATGGCACATCTTGAGAATGGTAGACCGTGGGATTTATTTGGCAGAACACGAATCGTAGAAATCTTGCCGCCCAAAACGGGAGAGGAACTATCTGATTGGTATAAGGGAACGTCAGATGCGGTGTATCAAAATCTCGGGTTCATTGAAGATTTCTCTCCAGAATTGGTGCTTGTTGTTTCTGGTGACCATATCTATCATATGAATTATAATGAGTTGATTTCATTTCATAAAGAAAAAGACGCTGAAGCGACAATCTGTTTGATAAAGGTACCCCTCAAGGATGCATCTCAATTTGGACTTACAGAAATTGATGGTAAAAAGAGAATTGTCAATTGGACGGAAAAACCTCAAGATCCAAAAACAGATCTCGCCTCAATGGGCGTATATATTTTCAATAAAGATTTACTCGTTAAAATAGTAACCGAAGTCGCTCAGCGTGGTGGTGTAGATTTTGCGAAGGATGTCATTCCTGTTTTTCTTGCAAGAAAAAAAGTGTACGGATTTAATTTTAGTGGATACTGGCGCGATGTCGGAACGATCGATGCATACTGGAATGCAAACATGGACATGCTGAGGGAAAACTCCGGACTCACTATCGAAGACTGGAAGATAAAGACCAACCTTTCGGCTAAAGGTGAAGTCGGAGACAGACCATCTACCTATTTTGGTCGTAGCTCAAAGATACGCAATTCACTTATTGCACGAGGATGTGTGATTGAAGGAACTGTTCAAAACTCTATTTTGTCACCAGGGGTGAAGATTTCTCAAAATACCGTTGTCTCAGACTCAATCATTTTTCATGATACAATGATTCATCCAGGATCAGTGATTGAAAAATGTATTATTGATAAGTCAGTTACTATTGAAGACAATGTCCGCATTGGAGAAGGTCCATCTATTCCGAATAAAAAATTCCCTCATCATCTATTCACAGGAATTACCGTCATCGGCAAAGGAGCTACAATCGGTTCACATATTACAATTGGCAAAAATTGTATTATCGAACCTACTGCTCTGTTAGATAAAATAGCGAGAAAAAACATTTGTTCTGGAACAACATTATAACGAATATATTCCCCTCTTGACAACATCCAAAAATTTTATATAATAATACACTATAGTAGATAAATTGGTCTTTGACAAAGTATGTCATTCACAATTTGTCCAGGGTATTGGGTCCATAGGCATTGTATAACCCACAATGCCACGATGACAGTGATAGAAAACTGATTACAGTGATGTTTATCACTGTAATCATTCTGTATTTCACTGTAATCGACAGAAATTCATTTTTCTGGAGGGTTTGATCCTGGCTCAGGACTAACGCTGGCGGCGTGTCTTAGACATGCAAGTCGAACGGGTTGCTATTTTGTAGCAATACAGAATAGCACTAGTGGCGAACGGGTGAGTAATACAAAAGTAACTTGCCTCAGAGTGGAGCATAACCCCGAGAAATCGGAGCTAATTCTCCATATTCTCTGTGGACATAAGTCTACAGAGGAAAGGCTTCGGTCGCTCTGAGAGAGACTTTTGGCCTATCAGTTTGTTGGTGAGGTAACAGCTCACCAAGACAGTGACGGGTAGGGGGTGTGAGAGCATGACCCCCCACATGGGAACTGAGACACGGCTCCAACTCCTACGGGAGGCAGCAGTCTAGAAATTTGCGCAATGGGCGAAAGCTTGACGCAGCGACGCCGCGTGAGGGATGAAGTCCTTCGGGATGTAAACCTCTGTTGAGGGAGACGATAATGACGGTACCCCTCGAGGAAGCCTCGGCTAACTCCGTGCCAGCAGCCGCGGTAAAACGGAGGAGGCAAGCGTTGTCCGGAATCACTGGGCGTAAAGGGTGTGTAGGTGTCCTGGTGGGTCAGGTGTGAAATCCAACAGCTCAACTGTTGAACTGCATCTGAAACTATCGGGATTGAGGACATGAGGGGAGAGTGGAACTCGCGGTGTAGCGGTAGAATGCGTGGATATCGCGAGGAATGCCGATGGCGAAGGCGGCTCTCTAGCATGTTCCTCGTAAGAGGAGCTGATTGATTTTAGTCTTCGGATTAGTGTTAATCAGTCCTGACATTGAGACACGAAAGCTGGGGGAGCGAACGGGATTAGATACCCCGGTAGTCCCAGCCCTAAACGATGTGCACTTGGCATGCGCCACGACAGTGGTACGTGCCGTAGGTAACCTGTTAAGTGCACCGCCTGGGGAGTACGCTCGCAAGGGTGAAACTCAAAGGAATTGACGGGGACCCGCACAAGCGGTGGAGGATGTGGTTTAATTCGAGGCAACG
>LJNI01000025.1 GCA_001303225.1 candidate division TA06 bacterium DG_78
AATATAATGTTTTTCACCTCTTCCTTCTTTCTGCCTTCGAGACATTGGTAGATTGCAGAGTGTTCACTGTCTATAGGATATAATTCTACCCCATGTTTTTTGACCAAATCCATTATAATATCGCCGAAACTTACCAATATTTCCTTTGTAGCGAGACAAATCCTCATTTTCCTCTTGATTGCCTCCACAACACCCCATATACCGATCGCACGTGCGAATGCACAAATTATCACATTTGCACCCGTACTCTCAACCATATCAGTAATTCCCTGTTCTCCACAGGTGATTGTCACGCTGCGCAGTTTCTGCTTAAGGCGCTTATAGTGTTGTTTATTTACTATTGTCACCATCTTTGGCTGTGTGCATCGTGCTTGCCTTGCAAGTAGCTGGTAATTATTATAGGCCGCAAGTCCTACTATCTTGAATTGGTTCAGATTATTAAGTACTTTTATTGCATTACGGCCGATAGATCCAGTAGAACCTAAGATAATTATTTTCTTCATGGTAACAGTGTATTTATAGTTCTTAAATCACTTACCTCAGTAATTTTTATGTTAAAACGATTCCCTGTAAAGCAGTATACTGGCCAGCCGAGTGACTCGAGGATAGCTGCTTCATCAGTATAATCAATAGAGAGGTCTGCTTGCGCATACGCTCGTTTTATTAAATTTATACTGAAGAATTGAGGCGTCTGGATAAGATAGAGATTACTCCGTGATACAGTGTTCTGGACACGATATTTTTTTACACGTTTAATCGTGTCATGTACAAGAATACCAAAGATTACTGCCTGATATTTATAGCAGAGTTTAATACCACGGCTGATGAGGTTCGATACACCAATAGGTCTACAACCATCATGGATAGCAACAATACCAGATTGCCTCTTCAGTGTATTGAGACCACAGAGTACTGAATCCTGCCTTCGTGTGCCTCCAGCGACAATATGCCGAATCTTTTTATATCCCCATTTCTTGATGAGGTACCTCGTGTAGGTAATTCTCTGTCTGGGGACAACAACGATAATATCATTGATATGCGCATTGGTTTCAAAAGGGTCGAGTGCATAGAGTATGAGGGGCCGTCCCTTGAATGGATAAAATTGCTTTGTTTGACCAAATCTCGTGCTTCTGCCAGCAGCAACTATGACTGCATAATTCGCCATAGTAGATGATACCCAGAATTACAGAAAAGTCAACTATTTGACACACACGAAGCGAGGACTATATTTGCTCTCTCTGTCTACAAATTTGGCTATTGACATTTGCGTAATTATGGATATGATTTAGTATAAACTACAGATCTAAGGAGGAGGCACTATGAAAAAGACACTTGCATTGGTTCTCCTTGCCATCGTGGTCATTGGCTGTGGACCAAAGATGGCCACAAAGGAAACACTGAATGCACTCGCAGAAGCCAGAGCTGCTTTAGAAGCTGCTGAGGCAAAAATCACAGAACTAACAGAAGAACAAGGAACATTAGAGGCGATGATGGCAGATCTTACCGCTGATATAGAGAAACTCGAGAGCGACATTGGCGTGCTTCAAGATAAAATTAATACTCGCTGCAAAGGGAGGGTGAAATGAGACACCTGCTAACCACAACCTTTATTCTATGCTTGCTAGTCCCGATCACTGGATTTGCTCAAGAAAAAATGACAGAAAAAGAAGCGCAGGCTGAACTGGCTATGATACAAGAACAATTGGCCGAAGCAGAGGCAACAATTGCAGAACTCGAAGCTAATATTGAGGCATTGGAGTCAGAAGTAGCTGATCTTGAAGCCCGTCGTGATGAGCTACAAGCAACATATGACGAACTCGCGGAGACATGGAAACAGTGTCAATATGGTCGGTACACAGTCGTTGAAGGAGACTGGCTTTGCACTATTGCAGCGAAACGCAACGTATATAATGCCTGTTCAAAGTGGCCTATGATTTATGAGGCAAATAAGAATAAGATTAAGAACGCTAATCTTATTTATCCAGGATGGATTTTGCTTATACCATACCTCGATGAGTATACTGTTAAATCTGGTGATTATCTTGCATTGATTGCTTCATATCTTTCGATTTATTCTGATGCACGAAGATGGCCAGAAATTTATGAGGCTAACAAAGGTAAAATTAAAGATCCTGATTGGATTTATCCAAAACAGAAATTTGTAATACCTCATGAATAAACTATTTGGGAGGGGCTAAGTTCTGCCCCTCCCTTCGATGTGAAGATATCAATACCTACTTCCGGTTTTGAACCTACGCTCCTCGCCGGTTTCCAAGATGAGTTTTTGAGAAAAGTGCAAAGAGAATTCAATATCACGGTAACGATGCGTGATGAATGCATCTACTTGAAAGGAAATGCGAAGAAAATACAAGAGGCGAAAAAAGTCATCCAGAACAAGTTGAGAGAAATGGCAGACAGAGCTTACAGCGAATCTGGACAGGATAAAAAGAAGAGAGAAAAAGAGCCATTTTCTGTCACAACTCCCAAGAGACTCGTGCGGGCAAAAACACCTGGCCAAGCAGAATATATCGAAGCGATAGATAAATATGATATTACAGTAAGTATTGGGCCTGCAGGTACTGGTAAGACATATCTCGGTGTCGCTATGGCAGTATCGTATTTAATGGAGAAAAAGGTGGAAAGGATAATACTTACCCGGCCAGCTGTTGAGGCTGGTGAATCTTTAGGATTCCTGCCAGGAGCTATTGAAGAAAAAGTTGATCCTTATCTTCGACCACTCTATGATGCACTTAATGATTTTTTGCCCTATGATCGTATGAAAAAATATCTTGATTTAAAAGTTATTGAGGTCGCGCCACTCGCATACATGCGGGGAAGAACATTAAATGATGCACTTATTATTCTGGATGAAGCTCAAAACACAACTGGTATGCAAATGAAGATGTTTTTGACACGTATGGGATGGCGGTCGAAGGTTGTCGTTACCGGTGACATCACCCAAGTAGATCTTCCGCCAAACATCTTTTCAGGACTCATTGAGATACAACATTTATTGAAAAATATTTCTGGTATAAAATTTGTCTACCTGAGCGAAAAAGATGTTGTACGACATAACTTGGTCCAGAAGATAATTAAAGCATATGAAACTAAAAATTCAACATAAGGTATTAATTTTAATAGGCATTCTTCTCTTATTGAATATTATTTTTCTGCCTCCTCTTGCTCCAGTTAAATTTAACGTTAATGAAGGGGAAATATCATCCGCTAATATTATAGCACCCTATGACTTTTATATTCCAAAAACTGAGCAAGAACTCTTTGAAGAGAGGGGGGAGATAGCACGAAGGATTCCACCAGTTTTTGAATTGGATAATTCAGTATCTAAAACGGTGAATAAAAAAATCGCAACACTCGAGTATCTCATTGATTCGTTAAAAAAATTAAAAATAAAAGATGATTCCCTGGTTGGTCTTGTTCAAAAAGAGTATGCACTCACTAATGGTATTATCAAGTATTTATTGAGAGGTAATTACCGAGAGACTTTGCAAAAAGTTAGTACTAAGCTGAACGATCTGTATGCCCGTGGTATTGTTGAAAATAAGTCACCAGAGTTCAGAATAATTACAATCGTGAGTGGTAATAAAGAAATGGTTGAATCAATTGATCAGTTGTATTCGTTGACTGAGGCGGAGAATGTAGCAACACTCGACGAACGACAGGAATATAGAAACCTCATTAAATTTTTCCTTCAACCGAATGTTACATTCAGTGAGAAAAAAACCGAGTTACGGATAGATGAGGTTTTTGCGAATGTCCCTAAGACAAAGGGACAAGTATTAAAAGGAGAGCTTATTGTCGAAAAGCATAAACGAGTAACCGCTGAGGCAATGGTAAAGATATTCGCGCTTGAGAAAACCTATATCTCGATTGGTGCGTGGGAAGTATTACGGACTATACTATTTCGTAATGTTTTATTCCTTTCGATGATTCTCTTATTATATCATTTTGATAAGATAACAAAGTCTCATATGTTCGAGCAAAAAGCACTCTATCTCATTGCACTGCTCTCAACAATATATTTAGTGATTGGCAAAATTACCTATGAAACAAATACGATCTATTTACTACCAATAGCATTTTTCATCTTTATCTGCGCTCTCTATTTTAACCTCTACACATCGATTATTTTTACTATTGTCTTTGCTGCTGTTTTTAGTTTTACATTAAACTCTATACCGATTTTTATATATCTATTTATTAGCGGTATTGTTGCCGCGTTTTCGATCCAGACAATAGATTCTCGATTGTCTCTCTATAGGCCATTATTGTATGTTGCTATAGCAAATCTTATTACAATTCTCTTTATTGATATGTACTTGTTGAAAGGATACGTTGATATCCTCCATGTCGGTATGGGAATCTTAAACAGTATTTTAGCGAGTGTGAGTCTTGCACTTTTCTTGCCGCTTTTTGAAAAAGTATTCGATTTCACGACTGATTTAACCCTCTTGGAACTCGGTAATTTGAACCTTCCCTTATTTAAAGAAATGGCGATTGAGGCAGCAGGTACTTATCACCATTCAATTGTCGTCGGTAGTCTTGCTGAAGCAGGGGCTAACGCAATTGGTGCTGATCCGATTCTTGCCAGGGTCGGCGCGTACTATCACGATATCGGCAAGCTCAAAAAACCAGAATATTTCATTGAAAATCAGATAGGAGTGAAGAACCCACATGATAATTTAAAACCACAGATGAGTGTTTTAGTTATTATTTCGCACGTGAAAGATGGTATCGAGATGGCAAAGAAGATGAAGTTGCCTAAGAAATTGAATGATATTATCGAACAACATCATGGTACAACAACCATTGAGTCATTTTATAGAAAAGCACTGCATATTTCAGTTGATACTAATCAGGATTCATTTCGCTACCCTGGTCCGAAACCAAAGACAAAGGAAGCTGCGCTCGTAATGCTCGCTGACAGCATAGAGGCATCGGCGCGAAGTGACAAATCTATCACCGTAACGAAATTACAAAAGATAGTCCGGGATAGTATTGCGAGAAAATTTGATGATGGCCAATTGGATGATTGTCCAATAGCACGAAGCGATTTAGCACACATCAGTACTGCATTTCTTCCAATTCTTACAGGAATATTCCACGCACGAATTGACTACGATAGCGCAACATCGAATTAGCATGGTATAGTGATTGGTTGAATAGCTCACAAGAAGACCTATTTATCCTACGATATTAATCCGAGTGAGGTGTTTGTGACATGGAAATAAATGTATTTACCTTACAGAGCAAATTACAGGTTGACAAAAAGACAATTATTCGGCTCGTTAAGAAAATTATACGTGAAGAAAAATATCACTTAAATATACTTAATATAATCATTGCTGATAACAACCATTTAAAAAAATTAAATCGGATGTTTTTGAAACAAAATTCTCCGACAAATGTTATATCTTTTAATTTTGGTGATGTCTCAGAAATTTACGTTTCAGCAGATAAGGCAAAAACTCATAGAGAAGTTTATTATTTCATTGCACATGGTCTTCTCCATATCATTGGGTATAATCACCAAAAGCGAAAACAGGAAAAATTAATGGAAGACAAATGTTCTTATTACGTATCGGTTTTATAGTATGATTATTTATATACTTCTACTATTCACATTTCTTGTTTTGAGTTCCTTCTTTTCTGGCATGGAGGCTGCTATCTTTTCAATCTCTCGTTTCAGGATCAAGACATTGATATCTGAAAACAGACAAGGTTCTGTTATGCTTGAAAAGATTAAAAAGAAATCAGGTAAAACATTGGCGTCAATACTTTTGGCAAATCTGCTTGTTAACATTGGTGCTTCTTCAATTGGTGCGATTATTCTCATTCGTATCATCACACAATACCAGTTTTCACCGACTCTGTCTTTTATTATAGAATTTATCATTATGACGTCATTGCTTCTTATTATTGGTGAAATCACACCGAAAACCATTGCAATATCTAATGCAGAATTCTTTGCCTTAAAATTTGGAAGTACTATTAACTATCTCACCAATATATTTAATCCGATATCGAGCCTTATGGAAATTATTACACACAAAATTATACCATATAAAAAAGGGCATGAAACCATTTCTGATAAGGAAATAAAACTCATGTTGAGTGAAGCTAAGAAATTTAAAGTCTTGGACGAAGGTGAAGAACGATTTGGCTATCGAATTCTCAAGTTTGGAAAAATGAAGGTGAATCAAATTATGACTCCTCGACAGAAAGTCGTTGGAGTCGATATTGACGCAGACACGGAGGAGGCAAAAAAGATTGTTAGTTCATCAAAGCATTCCAGGATATGCGTATTTGATAAAAAGGGAAATGTTGCAGGTATACTATATGCGAAGGATTTGTTTATACGACAAATTGTTAAGAAACAAAGCACGATTGTTAGTGTAGGCACATTAATGCGTGAGCCATACGTCGTTCCAGAAACGAAGAATATTGATAACCTCTTAGGTGAATTCAGAAAAAATGGTATTCATATCAGTGTTGTGGTTGATGAATTTGGTAATTTCTCTGGAATCGTAACACTAGAAGATATTTTGGAATCACTTTTCGGTGAAATCATCGATGAATATGACGAACACGATGATTTACCTTATGAAAAAATTTCATTGGATACGTACCTATTTGAAGGCGATATAAGTATCGGTGAATTATCACGTCTTCTTAATATTGAACCTTTTGCAGAAGAGGGGGCGAGACTCTCTGGTTTTATCCTTAATTATCTTGATAGAATTCCAAAGGAACATGAAAAATTCAATTTTGGTAATCTCGAGGTTACTGTTGAGGAAATGCATGATCGAATTATAGAACGTGTTTTAATCAAAAAGGTAATTTAATGGTATATTTGATTATTCCTTTTATTTTGATTCTCTTTGGAGGGATCTTTACTGCTAGTGAAACTGGCTTTATAAGTATTGACCGGATGAGGGTACTCAGGGCTAAACGCGAGAAAAAAATGTGGGCACTACGAACAAGTACATTTCTTTTTGCTCCGGAGCGCTTTTTTACAACAACACTACTTTGTGAGAATTTCATTATTGTCGTTGCCTCTACAGTATTCGCAAAGTACTTCATTGATTGTCTTGGTAGTAGTGGTGCCATCATTTCAACAGTTTTGCTATCACTTTTTTCATTGATCATTGGACAGTTCATTCCCAAATCAATGGCTCTCACAAATCCTGAAAGAACAATGATTTTATTCAGTAGTATAATTTATTATGTTGAAATTATAACGTATCCAATTGTGCATCTATTTGCTACTTTGTCGAAGTCGATTGCACGCATCTTCCAAAGTGAGACCAAAGCAGCGTCAATTCGAAGATTGGATATTGTGTATGCAATGAGTGAATATGAGGAAGCATCGAGTAGATTTGCATCGCGGCTCTTTGATTTTTCAAAACGAATTGTCGCTGATGTGATGATACCTTTAGATACTGCATTTTTATGCAAAAAAGGGGTCGAGATAGAAACAATCGTACAAAAAGAGGGAAGAATCTATACCAGGATACCTGTTTATAGAGAACACCGTGAGAATATTATTGGCTTCTTCAATATAAAAGATTATTTTTACATGAATAAGGTTACATTGAGGAAACCATTCTTTGTGAAGCGTGATGAACGCTGTATGTCAATATTTTTGACAATGAAGCAGAAAGGAGAACACATAGCAATTGTGCGTGATAATAACCGCACTATCGGAATTGTAACTCTTGAAGATTTAATTGAAGAATTGGTTGGTGAAATAAGAGACGAGAAGTAAGATAAGTATAGCAAAATTTAAGAAAATCAAGGCAATGGACAACAGGCAAAATCAGGTAACCAAAAAATTACTGATATCTTAATAATCTGATAATCACTACCTATTTACCTTATCAGCTAATTACCTAATTATTTTTTCAGTTTCTCTTCAGCTTCTTGTGGAGTAATTTTTCCTTTCTCTAAATCTTGAATAATAGCTTCTTTTTTATTTCTTCTGAACAAACCATACATATTAAGAATGCCAAAAAATATAAGGAGCAACGGCCAATCCCGTGTTAAGACCAATACTCCCAGATTACAGAACCAGAAGAAAACTCCAAGAAAAACAAGCACAATGATCCACATTACTTTTTATTGAACAACTCTCTTAATTTATCCGGCACAGAGATGTTATTTAGATCAAAAAATTTTAATTCGTCGATGAATATTTCTTCCTTAGCATCGCTTGATAATCGTTCATTGATAATGAAAAAAGATTTATCTCTCAATCGACAGTATCCACCGTGACCAAAGAATTTATCGTATTTTACAGTTATTGATAGTTTTTGGCACAGTTCCTCAAGAAGGTTCAATACATTAGTTTTTTTCACTTTCTACCCCCAAATAATTTAGAGAAAAAACCCTTCTTTTGTTGCTGTAATCTCTCAATCCCTGACTTCGCTGTTTTGTTTTTTGAATCCCAATTAATAGCTTCATAGTATGCCTGCAGGGCTTCTGATCTGTTACCGACAAATTCATGTGCTAATCCGAGATTTACATATAAGATTGGATTGAACATCAATTCTTTTATTGCCTGGGATAATTTTTCAAACCCTTCATTTTTGTATTGCTTTGTATAAACAAGAGCGAGACCTAAATATGAAATGTAGAGTGGTTGCGAGTTATATCTACATGCAATGCGTAATAGATTAGTAGCTCGCCAAGGATCACCCTGTTTTAAAAAGGCGATTGCTCTCATGAAAGCATTTTTTGCTTGAATTTCCCGTGCATTATCTTTTGGTTTCGCACCACTTTCTAACGATTTATCATATTCGCCTCTTAATTTTTCATCAGATAGTGTACGGTAGGCAGCAGTAATTTTCGCAAATTGCTCATGGGCATGTTGTTTTTTTTGTTTATCAGTGATATGGTCAGGATGATATTTTTGGGCAAGTCTTATATACGACCGTTTAATTTCACTCTGTGTCGCAGTATTTGAAACACCTAATATTGAATAGTAATTCTCCATTTCTTATTAAATGATAATTAAAATTTAGAATTTGTCAATAAGTTTTTCTCCTTCTTTTTCAGATTAACAAATCGGATAAATCGACAATTATGGCAAACCCATTTCTTTTTTTGTGGTGTATTCCCTTTATTTCTTTCATTCGATGACCACAACGTGGACAAATCATGATAAAATTGGCTAGTCTTTTTTCTTCTCAGCATTTTTTTCTGCGATTTTTTGCTTAAGTTCCTTGAGTCGCATTTCAGCATTGCTAAAACTCTTATCGAGGGTTAATGTTTTTTCGTACATTTTTATCGCTTCTGGTAGTTTTTCAGCACCTTCATATGCAAGTCCTAAGTAGTAATAAACTTCAGGTTCATGAGGATTCATTTTCAGTGCCTCACTAAATTTAATTATCGCCTTTTCATACTCTTTATTTAAAAGATATGATTGGCCCACTTCCAATAATACTTCAATTTCTCCCTGTTCCATGCTCCTTTCCTTTTTTAAAAAGATATAAACATAAATGGAATGAAATGTATTGTGCATATGCGGTTGTGTAGACCAGTGTACAATTGTTCACCGCTATTCATATCACTGTTCTTTTTTTACAATAGTATCTTTTAAGAATTTTTTGTTTTTATGTGGATATTCTTGGATATAATGCAAGCCTCTCGATTCCTTACGTAATAAAGCAGACTCGATGATAAGTTTTGCGACGTCGGTAATATTGCGTGATTCAGCATTAATGAGGTGAATTCCATCATCAAACTGCTGTGAGTACCGGTCGATCGAGTGTTTCGCTTCCTCCAATCCATATTCAGTTTTAATGACTCCACAATACTGATGCATTAATTCTTTTATTGCCAACTTGAAGTTAGGACCTATGCGTGCAGCAGCTTTTTTCATTTTGAAGTGTTTATGTATCTTCATACTTTTAACACTCTTAATCTTTTGTGACGCCCGAGTGGCGAAAACGAGTGCTTCGAGTAGTGAATTTGATGCTAACCGATTTGCGCCATGTACACCTGTACATGCACATTCTCCAAGTGCAAATAATCGAGGGATAGATGATTCACCCCACGTATTGACCAGAATACCACCGCAGAGATAATGAGCTGTCGGAACTACAGGGATCGGTTCACGGGTAACATCAATGCCCCAACGGAGGCATGTCTCATAAATAGTAGGAAAGCGTTTTTTTATGAAGGCAGCTCTGCGATGAGAAATATCAAGCAATACATACTTTGCTTCAGTTTTTAACATTTCTGATACACATGCACGTGCAACAACATCACGTGGCGCAAGATTACCAGAATGACTATATTTGTGCATAAATGGCACACCATCCTTGGTTTTTAATACACCACCCTCGCCTCGTACTGCTTCTGATATAAGGAATGAACGTCCTTCGATTTTTATATTATAGACAGCCGTAGGGTGAAACTGAACAAATTCCATATTAGCGATTTTTGCTCCAGCTCGATATGCCATGGCGATACCATCGCCTGTTGCAATGGATGGATTCGTTGTATGAAGATAGACTTGACCAGCACCTCCAGTTGCAAGGACAGTTACATTGGCAAAGAGGGTGTTAATTTTTTGCGTATCAGCCTCGAAGTAGTATATTCCTATACATTTTTCATGCTGTATAATAAGGTCAAGGACGATTTCATTTTCACTTATAGTGACACCTTCTTTTTTTGCCTCTTCGAGCAATATTCTTTCAATTTCCCAACCTGTGAAGTCTTTTGCGTGCACAATCCGTCGCTGTGAATGTCCTCCTTCCTTACCAAGATCAAATGTTTTGCCATTACTCGTTGAAAAACGACAACCCATATCATGTAGTTCCTTAACCAGTCGTGGTCCCTGTTTGACCATTATTTCTACTGCCTTACAATGGCAAAGCCCTTCACCAACCATCAGAGTATCCTTTATGTGGTTCTTGAATGAATCATCTTTACCAAAAACAGCGGCAATACCACCTTGGGCGTAGTTGGTGTTCGTATCAGCTTTTCTCTTTTTGGTCAGGATAAGTGTCTCACCAAGGTGAGCTACTTTGGTTGCAAAGGTGAGTCCTGCAATGCCTGAGCCTACAACGAGGAAATCTACTCTTTTAGGCATCAGATAATTGTATATAAAACTCTCTCTTTGTCAATAAATACATACATTCATGTCTCTCAATCTTGACTTACATAGGCCTGTAAATATAATAATTTGTGACACTTAGTGAAGCAAAGAAACAGATCGGGCGGTTGAGACAACAAATAAACAAACATAATTACCTCTACTATGTATTGAACAAGCCAATTATAAGCGATTATGAGTATGACAAGCTATACGCAGAACTTAAGGAGTTGGAACAGCAATTTCCCCAGCTCATTACACCAGATTCGCCAACCCAACGTATCGGTGGTGCTCCTTTAAAAGAATTCAAGGCTGTTGAGCATCACATAAAAATGTTGAGTCTGGATAATACGTATTCTGAGAGTGAAGTGAGAGAATTCGATAAGAGAGTAAAAAAGGCTCTTGCTAAAACTGTGAGGTATGAAGTAACATTGAAAGTGGATGGTGTTGCTGTTGCTTTACACTATAGAAATGGAAAATTTGTTCTTGGAGCAACGAGGGGAGATGGTTTTCATGGTGATGATATTACACAGAATTTGAAGACAATCAAAACAATTCCTCTACAGCTCTTGACCGATGATAGAGAACTGATGAATATCGAAGTACGGGGAGAGGTATTCTTAGCAAAACAGTGGTTTATAAAACTTAACAAGGATAGAGAAGAAAAGGGTGAACCAATCTTCGCAAACCCTCGTAATGCTGCAGCTGGTACTTTAAAATTGCTCGATTCAAAAGAGGTGGTAAAACGAGGGCTCGATATATTTGTCCATACTATTCCTCAACAACCCGGTCCTCAGTATCAATCGCATTCAACAACATTAGAAAAACTTGGCACGTGTGGTTTCAAGATTATACCCTTTATGACGTTATGTGCAAACATCGAAGAGGTAATTCACGCAATAAAAGAATGGCAGCATAAACGTGAGAAGCTCGACTATGAGGTTGATGGATTAGTCATTAAAGTCGATGATTTTCGCAATCGGAGAACACTCGGCAACACGATAAAAAGTCCGCGTTGGGCAATTGCTTACAAATATCCTGCAAAACAAGCGATTACACAGTTGACTGATATTCGACTCCAAGTGGGCAGGACTGGTCGTGTAACACCAGTTGCGATTCTTGAACCAGTATTTTTATCAGGCTCAACAATTTCTCGTGCAACCTTGCACAATGAGGATGAAATCAAAAGAAAAGATATAAGAATTAGTGACTATGTAATTATTGAGAAGGGTGGAGAAGTAATTCCAAAAGTTGTCGGTGTTGTCAAAAATCGACGGAATGGGCAAGAGAAAAAATTTAGATTTCCAAGGGTGTGTCCAATTTGTGGCGAACAAATTTATCGACTTGCTGATGAAGCAGATTGGCGTTGTGTGAATTCGTCATGTCCAGCACAGGTAAAGAAATCGATACTCCATTTTGCCTCACGTCAGGCAATGGACATAGAAGGGCTGGGTCAAGTATTAGTTGATAAACTTGTTGATACCCATCTTGTAAAAGGTTTCGATGACATTTATAAACTCGATAAAAAAACACTCGCTAGTTTGGAACGTATGGCTGAAAAATCAGCAGATAACTTGATACACGCACTTGGCGAGAGCAAGAAGAGAGATTTTACTAATGTCTTATATGCACTCGGTATACCAAATATTGGTATAAAGGCATCGCATCTACTTATCAAAGAATTGAAATCGGTTGACAATATTATTAAAGCAGACAGTGAACGTTTATCAAAAATACAAGGGATTGGTAGTATTGTAGCCGAAAGTATTATAAATTACTTTAAAAGCAAAAAAAATTTACAACTCATTACTAACCTTAAAAAACATGGATTACAGTTCCGAACAGAAGAACGTTCGACAACTCAACCCCTACAAGGCAAGACGTTTGTCTTCACTGGCGAATTGACTTCAATGACAAGAAATGAAGCTCAGGAGAGTGTGCGTACGCTCGGCGGACATTCATCTTCGAGTGTCTTGAAAAAAACCGATTTTATCGTTGTTGGTAAAGCGCCTGGTTCTAAATATGAGCAGGCGAAAAAACTGGGCATAAGGATAATTACTGAACAGGAATTCCTGACCTTGATCAAAAAAAGGGTGAAGAGAAGATGACGCTGTTTAGTTTGAACTAAGTTTGCTACTTGATTAAATTTTTATCAATCAAATTTTTTATCTTTTCAATCTCTGGTGTTAAAGGACAATCGGTCTTGGTAAATGGAACAACATTTCGTATTTTCTGTTTAACTTTCTCCAAAATAGGGGAGGTTTTCAGAGGTTTTGATAGATCAAGGGCCTGGCATGCACAGAGTAATTCAATTGCCAATACATATTTTGTGTTTTCGAGTACCTCGAGTGCCTTTAATCCTGCATTCATCGACATACTCACATGGTCTTCTTGGCTGGCCGATGTTGGTATCGAATCAACAGATGCTGGATGACTCAAGACTTTATTGTGTGATACAAGAGAAGCAGCTGTCACCTGGGCCATCATGAATCCAGAATTAAGACCGGGG
Source organism: candidate division TA06 bacterium DG_78 (assembly GCA_001303225.1). Taxonomy (GTDB): domain Bacteria; phylum Hydrothermota; class Tepidihabitantia; order SM23-42; family SM23-42; genus DG-78. Next base: position 13,629 of record LJNI01000025.1, read on the forward strand.
TGGAGTGTAAGAAATGGATTGAGGTGAGAAAGTCTACCGTCGAGTAGTCGAAAAATTCTTCGTTCAGAAATTGAGGCAAGTTCTGCGAGACTAATTGTCATGTTATCAAGGGTAAAGGCTATCGGTTCACCATGGAAATTACCGCCACTGAGTATGCGATTTTGTTTGGGAAAGATAATTGGATTGTCTGTCACTGCATTTATCTCAATTTCAATTGTCTGTCGGGTAAACTGAAATATATCTCTGACTGCTCCATGGACCTGTGCCATACACCGGAGTGAATATGGATCCTGAACCTTTCTGCATTTTCTATGTGATTTCTCAATGGTGCTTCCCCTAAGTAATTTTCTTATATTCTGTGCCGACTGTTGAGCACCAGGATGAGGTCGAACATCAAAGATGCGATGATCAAATTGTGTATGAGCACCTTTCAAAGCTTCGAGACTCATTGCTCCACACGTATCAGCAAGTACACATAGATTTTGTCCCTCAAAATTTATAATACTAGCAATCGCAGTGGAAAATTGAGTGCCATTGATGAGCGATAACCCCTCTTTCGGTTGTAGTGTTATTTTTTTTACCTTGGCGATGCGCAGTGCTCTATCTGCCCTCAGCTTTTTACCATTGTAGAAAACTTGTCCTTTACCAATGAGCGTAAGGCCAATGGCAGCCAATGGTGCAAGATCACCAGATGCACCAACCGAGCCTTTCGTGGGTACAATCGGGACAACATTTTTATTCAAAAGAGCGATGAGGTTTTTAATTAACTGCGGAGAAACGCCAGAATTACCTTTTACGAGTGTATTAATACGTAATACCATTGCCGCACGCACTGTTTCGGGTTCAAATACCTTACCAACCCCAGCGTGATGGCTCAATATAATATTTTTCTGAACCTTTTTTAAATGTTGAGGGCTGATGCAAACCTGCGCAAGTGCGCCAAAACCAGTATTAATACCATAGATTGGTTTTTTATCGCTGAGGTGTTTTTGAATGAATGCAGCAGCATCCTTGATTAATTGCCACTGTTTTTGTTTAACTGCTGCTTTTTCTCTATATCGCGCAATCCTAATGAGTTTCTTTATGGTAAGGTGTTTACCATCGAGAATTACCATGTGAGTTTTATGCCAAAACTGATTTTATCAATATCTGCTTCAACGTCAAAACCATACATTTTTGCGCCAACATACGCATCTGCAAGTGAATAACCAAAGACAAAAAGTCCCCACCAGAGCAGAGAGTTCCTCTGCTCAACGTTATCTTCACGATGATATTTATATGCATAGTAGCCAAGAGCGATTTCTGTGGAGGCTATGACAATCCCCGGAATATACCTACTTGTATAGAATTGCCCACCACCAGGTAACACACAGAGTAGCATCGCCAGGTTTGCATTTTTTTCTTCAGCGTGCACGACATTCATACTCACTAACAGAATGACCACAATGCATAATGAAGATTTTTTCATACTATTTCACTAGTTTATATTCAAATCGCTCGATTGAATCGATGACCACATAACAGGTAAAATTTTCGTATACAAGTTTCTGGTCAGCGAGAAATGCGATCACATCTGTAGCTCTTGTAATGGCATGAGGCGCAGAGATGTATATTTCGAGTTCTGTATAATTTTGATCGAATTTTCTTAGAATTTCAACTTCACCATAAGGTGAAAGTCTATCATCTCTGAAAAATCTGTCAATGGCAAAACGATCACGTGTGCCATCCATTCCTTTTTCGCCTTTCAAAACGTTCTCCCACATCGCAATTTCTTCTTCTAATTTATCGAGGTCCGTTTTTATGGGAACATATTGTGTTTTGTAAGTATAATAAATTACAATAATGAGGACTATACTAATAATCCAACCCAAATACTTCATAACTTTTTATCCTTATGTAACTATACACAGTTTTCTTTTTGTGTCAACCCCGTTAGAAAGTACATAAGGTGGTAATTTCCTACATACTATTACATAAATTACAAACCCGACATAAATTTAACTGTCCAGAACATGTGAGTATATCTAACGGGGTACATGGTAATAATTTGTTGAACTACTTCTGACATGTAGGACAGTATCGTGTACTGCGGTTGCTGATTTTTTGTATTGCGATTTTTGTACCGCAAATACGGCACGGTTCATGTTCTCGTGAATACACATAGAGGGAATTTTGAAACTTACCATTTTTACCATCAGTGCGAGTATAGTCACCAATCGAAGTTCCAAAATTATCTATCGCTCTGTATAACACACTCTTCAGCGAAACGAGGAGCTTGAATGTCTCTATGACAGTTAACTTATTGGCCTTCCTCAATGGTCGTATACCAGCGTGAAAAAGCGCCTCATCCGAATATATATTACCCACGCCTGCGCAAATGCTCTGATCTAAAAGGAGTGCTTTTATTTTTGCCTTTCTTCCATTGATTTTATTTCTGAAATAATTAAGATCAAACTCTGGCGATATAGGTTCGTAACCGAGTGTATAGTAACCCTTTGGTATTTTAATGTTTTTATCATTTTGTAAAAAGTAGATTCGACCGAGAACTCTCGGTTCATTAAAGAAAAGTTGATAATCATTGAGTGTGATGATGACACGGGTGAATCGTTCGTGCTGAGCATCACGATTCCTTAGATATATAGTTCCTGACAGACGTAGGTGAAAGATAATTCTCGAATCGTGAGATAGCTCTAATATCAAATATTTAGCCCTTCTCGTTACATCAATAATTTGCTTATCGATAATAGAAGTACAAAAGTCTTTTGCTTTTGGGTAGCCGATAACATCTTTTCGTAACAGCGTACAACCCTGAATTTTTTGATTGATTACTCTTGGTTTTAATTCTCTTCTTATTGTTTCGACTTCTGGTAGTTCAGGCATATGTGTTTAAGAAGTTAATAGTTCTACGTTCTGGGTGTCGAATTTCGCATCGTAAATGGCCATGGGAATTACGATAAACAGTTAACGATACGGGCAGCGATGACGTATAACGATTAGCGGATGACATATCATCTTCCAAATAGGTCTTTCAGTTTATTCCCCCATTCTTTTTTCTTGTTTTCGAATTCATCTTTTATTTTACCTTCCAGTCGCTTCTTGATTTTGTCTCTGTCTAAATTAAATTGGGGCGATGATAATGTGCCTGAAACGATGACATCAATTATTGCCCGGCCATTTTTATCGAAGGGGAAAAGCCAATCACCATGGTATTTTTTTACTATATTTGATTGATTTTTCTTTAACGTTGAAGTAACCATAAGGTTCAATTTTCCGTCCAGACCTATAGTGCCGTTGGTTAAAAAATCACCGATTGAGGAAGATAGTGTCCAATCCTTAATCTGTCCTCTGCCATTATCTATCTTAAAGTTACATATCATGTTATCAAATTTCACTTCTTTATAGTCTTTTAAACCAAGCCAGGAGAGAAGTTTTATAAGAAATTGAAAATTCCGAAACACACCATTATTGATTTCTAGATTGCCGGAAGCAGAGAGGTTAGAAGTAACCTCTTTTCGCGTAAAACCATTGCCCTGAAAGTTACTCATTCCGTACAACCTGCCTTCGATATGTTCGAATTTGAGGAATCGCTTAAGAATTGCCTTTGCTGAAATTGAGTTCATTCTTGTACTTATACGGTACGGCTCGGGTTTTTTCGAATTATAGTAAAAATCGAAATTAACTTTTCCATCGAAAGTTTCGGCTGAGCACTTTTTCAAGTCGATGATGCCATTCTCATATTTGAAATTTGTATTTATATTCATGAATTCCATGTCCAATCCAATCAACTTCTTAATCCGAATAGTACCAAGAAGTGTTATGGGTAATGCCTTGCCAGTATCTTTTTTCCCTCCTTGCTGAGGTTTTGGGAGTAATTCATCGAGATCGATAAGTTGTGATTTATTATTTATTTGAATGATCGGCTTCTTGAAGTCCGATACTTGGCCAGTGAGCGAAAAATCTGATCGACCAATATTCCCACTACATTCATCAATCTTTGCGCCATCCTTTTGGAATGTTCCTCTCATCTGTAAGTTCTTCATAGAGCTCGCCAATCCAACACCATCAATTTGTGCATTACTGATAGTGAATGTTCCAGAGTATGTTGGATTATCAGTTGTTCCTCTCGCCGTTAGATTAACACTAAAGGGTCCTGCCATTTTCGTACCTTGTGTTTCTTTTGTAAGAGATTCGAGATCATTAAGATCACCATCAATTTTTGTCGTTATGTCGAGTATAGGCTTTTTCAGATTCGTTATTGAACCATGCACACTAAATTTTGAATGACCGACTACACCATTCAATATGATAGTATGTATTGCATTTTGGGTAAATGATACATTCCCGTTTATCTTGTCGATTGCTTTAGTCATACCTTTTAACGCGACTGCACAATTTTTAAACTCAGCATCACCATCGAGTTGTGGTTCTTTGATTGATCCCAGTAGAGAAAATTTTGTCTCTACTGAGCCGCTTAATCGTTCAGGTCGAAATTCCTCAGGAATGAACGGTATTAATTTTGCCAGATCATGAATATTTAGATCAGCATTAACATGCAATGTTTCCATTTTTTCTACTGAACCATCGAGTTTCAATTGAACAGGACCATAGGCTACAGTTGATTTATTAATTGTCAGAGACTTATCGAGTGTATCATATTCGAGATTATTTTCAATCTTAATGGTCAATTCTGGCATGATTTTTGTTTTTTTGATATAAACATTCTCCGAACCTGAAATTGTTATTTTTCTTCCGCGGTATCGAATGTGTTGATTGATTTCTTGTGCCTCTATTATCCTGTTTGAAAGAACATCGACATATGTTACAACACCACGTGTGATATCAATCGACGAGAGGACGAGCGACCAACCAGTCCCCTTGGATTTTTGTAATATGACTGGAGGTAGGTTCAATTCTCCTTGTTTATTGCGTTCTATATTGACATCTACGTCGGATAGATCGATACTGC
>LJNI01000136.1 GCA_001303225.1 candidate division TA06 bacterium DG_78
CGCCACTCCTCGGCCATTTCCGGTTTGCTCTGAGCTTCGTAGAGCTCGACCAAGTTGTTCCATGACTCTAATGTTTGTGGATAAATGTCGCCGAATTTGAGACGACAGCCTTAGACAGCCTGTGCTAACAATAGTTCTGCTAAAAGCCATGAATTTAACTATAACGGAATATATGGAGTACGTCAGTTACATCTGAGGATCAGTCGCTGGAGTCCCATTGGACTTGCCGGGCTAATTTATATAGTTCCTCAAAAGGTATTACTGTGTACCTGCTGCCGGCTTTCAATATTCCTTTCTGGACCTGAAGGAATTCCACGTGACCGTCCAGAAAAGCCAAATTGTAGTGAATGTGACGATTGTGCCAGCTTGGCCCTTCCCCATAGGGTGGAAACAGCCACTGAACCGCCCATGGTGAATCTCCAATGAACAGTACCTGTTTAGGATTATCTACAGAGCTATAACGAAGATTGGGGAGCCTTCTGTTGATTTCTTGGCGTAGTTTCTTGAGCTGCTCGGTTTCATCACCAGCCAGGGGACCAACTTGCTCCTGGCCCACCAGCAGTATATTTGTTCTGTAACTTGCACCACGATAGCTAAAGCTCGAAAAACCTTTGGTACCAATGTCACCCGTATCGGACGGGCATTTCAACACTTTTGCTTCTGATTCATTCTCCGGGCAGTCAGATAGTGATAGATAACGATTGAGTGGTCTGTTTGCAGTCGGGTATTTAAGGCTTTTCCAACCACCATATAGCGAGTCTGCGCGCAGATCGTGATAGAACATCCCATCGTGGTCTTCGAAATACATGTGCCATGCATAGGTAATCTGTTTGAGGTTTCCCTGGCACATGGTGCGTTGACCTATCTTGCGAGCCGAGCTGAGTACAGGCAGAATAATAGCTATGAGCAGACAAATAATTGATACTACTACCAGTAATTCAATCAGAGTAAAACCTGGCGCAGCTATTGTTGTGCACAATCTTCTTTTTCTGATAATCATCATGCTGCTATTTCCAAATGACCGACAAAGGCAGTTCCACGTCACTTAGTTTATAGTTTGCATAAGCATACGTATCCGGATTTATTGTCGTTAGCATCGATTGTGTAAAGAAGGCTGGCTCACCCTTCCAAACCTCTTCCTTAAACCTGGGAGCAGTGAAACCCACAATATATAGAGTCCCGTCAGGCGCCTCCGTCATAGATGTAATCTGCGATACATAACGGTCAGGTTCATAAAGCCCCGCAAATCGCTTAAGCACGTTCTCATCCGGAGCCGGCCACGGAATCTCAATTACGCGATCGAACTCAAGTTGGATTGTCGGACCTGACTCAACCTGTGACTCCCGTCGGATTGAAAAACTATATACTTTAACAATTAAATCTCCACTCTCGTCATCCGGTCTTTCAGAAGAGCTAAGATAGACTCGATTGTTTATGGAGGATACCACCATAGCGGTAGGCATATTTATGTCCGGCCAAGTATCGCGTGGGTCGCTAAGATTAACGCAACCATTTAACTCGCCTGTGTCTTGATCGTAGATAAGTATCCAGTTGTTCTCATTCTGCAAGCAACTGCTTAGCACGTAAAGGTACTCTCCGCGAGAATCTATCTCAATCTCTTTCAAATGCTGCAAATCAGGTTCAAGAAGCTGGTTCCTGATGTTATTTGAGAGGATTGTTATGTTCTGGTTCAGGTTCTCGGTTGGATCCGGGCCGTATGTAGTCTCCACAGAGTAATTACTCCCGCTAATGCTTTCAGATGTAAGTTTGAGTTTAGCTGCCGCCTTATATTTTGTACCCTCGGAATCCTCAGCAAGAACAGGTACGACATAGACAATACTCGGGTCATCTGGATGGAATACCGCATCCAGCAATGGAACTCCACTTTGGTAGCTTCCATTAAATCCCACTGATACGCCTTTGTCATGATCGATGCTCTGATTAATATTTTTTCGGGGATCATCCATACAGAGCAGCCCCTTATTATGATGAATTTGATAGGTTTGATCGGATTTGTCTGCAACCAAACGACCAGTTCCTGAAGTCGAGGCATTCTGTTGGCACTTGCCATCCTGGCTTATAGAATATATATAGCCATCCGGCCTGCTCAATCCCATACCACGTTTGCCGAATAGAATCAAATCCGCATTCTCTTCCATCTCCAAGTATCTGCCTCTTGATGCTGCCAGATTAGAATAACCATTATTAGAAACGACGGATGTTAAAGATGTTTCTGAATCCTCACGAGGGCACAAACAACGAATCTCAGACGCCGCATCCCAGATAAACAGATCATCAATACCGATACATCCATCAGAGACCATATCGAGGCAGGCTTTGTTGGCGCCAAGAGGATTTGTCAATCCGAACTCTGCCAGCAGCAAAAAGTAGTCGCAGGGATCGATTTCCGTATCGGCATTAAAATCTCCGCAATAAGCCACACAGTATATTTGAGGATCCCAGTTGTCTACCCAGCACTGGGCATCCTTGCCGTGTAGTTCGAGCTCTACATAGGTTCCACGGCAGAAATTTAGATCGGCATGAGGTACCACCGCCGAAAAGACTGCAAATCTATTGCTTTCGATAGATCCAGGTCGGCCGGGATTAGGAGGTTGTACCATGGCGATTGGAACCCGACTCTCGTGGCCCACTTCAGGATTATCGCTCAGATATACCACGAGGATTGCATCTCCAGTAACATTTTCTGGAAAGAGATACTCGAATTGAATGTTAATGTCTTCGTCTCCAGCCCGTGCGAAAGCGCCCTTCGCTGCTACCGAACTGGCCGAGTGCTTACCTTCGGCCTGCGTGCGCATCTCCATGATACCACCAGTATAAGCCGGAACACTTGGATTCTTCTCTGAATCGATACGCTCTATTGAGCCAATATAGATTGGTTCATTTGGGTGCTGTGGCTGTTTGTAGTCATCTTCTGGAGCCGTGAGCCTTTTACGAACACGTACATCAAATTCGGTCTGATCGTTCATTGCGATGATGCCCAATGAGAATCCCAATAACGGAATATCTGTAAACCTTGCTCCATTGGGTAAGGGTGCTTCGGGATCATCCGGATTTCTTGGAAGCTCTGTGCCGTTAGGATCTGTGAGCTGTTTGTAGTACATGGTCTGCAGGGCGGTGTTCAGTACTGAATTAGGGCCCATCACGAGATCTTTGACATAGACTGTCTCCGGAAGGGGGTCAAGCGGGTCCTGGTATCGAAAACCTTGTCGGTTGGTCAGGTTGAGCTTGGCATTATCTTCAAGAATCAACTTCTCCAGGACCCAATTCTCAGAAGGGTCTTCCGTGAAACCAACGCTGTTTTCAACCCTGTAAGCACCCGAACTCCCATTAGGATTGGTCGCGGTTCCGGCATCATAGTCCTTTGCTCGTAGCTCCAACAACGTACCTTGTCGGACGGGTCTACCTTCCTTAATGATTACTACAATTGTATTATCAGAAAGATGAATGTTCCGATTATTAGGATCCGGATCCAGGTCCAGATAACGATCCCCTTCGGACCGGATATAATTGCCAATGACAGAAACACTGTCTTGCACAAAGAACTGCCCACCATAGCCTGCGTTTGCTTCCAATAAGCTAATATTATTGTTTTGAATGCTGCTTTTGTCCTCAATGCTAGCTTGATTCACGCATATTGTGGAATTGCGAATTGTTGCTTCATCCTGGAGCACGAGCTCACCATCGATATTAATTCGTCCCCCCAAGGAATTCTCGCAACTATCTTCAGGTTGCCTGTGAAGATCAATAATAGCATTGCCCCCAACAATCAATCGCTGGCTGGCATCGACCTGGATATTGCCTGGCCCATCAATGTCCACGAGAGTAATCGTTGGACATTGTTCCCAATGAATCTTTCTCATTGTATCAGATATTCTAAACAATACCTCCTGACCAAGACAAATCTTCCCCTGACCGTCGAAAAAAGAGTCAAAGATATATAAAGTACCGGATGTCACATTCAGATCACCTTCCAGTTTGATGCCAGCATCGCGTATTATTCCGGCACATGTCTCCGTATTGGGTGCACAGTTTTCTTGGATTGTAAGATTATCAATTATGTGATCCGGCACTTCAAAGATATAATCAGTAGATCCCCATAATTCTATCGCTCCGTTAGATGTTCCATTGTCCTGTATGACAGAATTAACGAATTTTATTTTAATACCATAAATTGCTGCACCAAATCTGCCCGCCGAATTTCGAGTGAATAAACAGTCCCGAATTTCCACTCGCATAGGCTCTATCCAGCTACCACTACCACCAACTGTATCTATCGCACCCCCATCATGTTCTGCATAATTGTCAGTGAATGTGCAACCAATTAACCTCGCACTACCGTATAATCCTCCGCCATATGGGGCTGAGTTGTTAGTGAAGATACAATCCTTTATTGTAGGTGAACCGGTTGAACTGTGTATTCCTGCACCTGCACCAGTATCGCCCGTAGTAGCTCCAGTGACAAAGAACTTATCAAGGCAATTGCCTCCCGTGATAGTAAAGCCTTCCACCAATGCTGTGTTGTCCGTGTATTCTGCTGTTACAACGTGGAAGCTATTGTCTTTCCGTGATTGGTGATACCAATTTCCTGCATCATTTTCAGAAAGGTCTCCGCTTAAAATAGTAGTAAATTCTTCTATGTTCCGGCTTTCAGGAGAAAAACGTTCTTCATGTCCGATACCTGCGTAGCCACCCTTTATAGTCAGATTGTTCTTATTCAATTGGAAAGTGGCATGTCGATCACCTAAGATTACACTATCTCCTTGGTCCGGTCTGTAGATGCCAGCGGCCACTCGAATCTCATCTCCGTACTTTGCCGCATGCAGGGCATCCTGGAGTGAATTGAGTGCATTTTCCCAGGAAGAACCATCTCCTCCAGAATTGGCATCATCGTCCACGAAGAAGACTCTGTGGGGAGGGGCAGGTTCTTGACCATATTCAGGGGGTATTGGATCGTACAATAAATTAACAACAGGACTATTCTCTCTAATCATCGGTATGTAGATGTGGTAAGCGTCGTAGTTCAAAGGATTATACTCTAAAATCAATGTAATTAAATTTGTGAATCCGGACAATGCAGAAATGTCGCTGATTTGATTACCTTCCAATTGAAGATGGGTTAAGCCCGTTAGTCCTTCCAGAGCAGAGATGTCTGTGATCTGATTATAAGCAAGTAATAACTGGGTCAGGTTAGTCAATCCAGCAAGGGCAGAGATGTCCGTAACCCTATAATTGCTATGGAGAGAAAGATAGGTCAGGTTAGTCAGTCCTACCAGAGCAGAGATATCTGTGATCTGATTAAGGGTGAGGTTCAGAAGGTCCAAGTTAGTCAGCGCTGCCAAAGCAGAGATATCTTTGATCTGATTACCGCAGAGAACCAGATAGGTTAGGTTAGTCAATCCAGCCAGAGTAGAGATATCTGTGATCTGATTATCGCTGAGATTTAGATAGGTAAGACGAGTCAGTCCAGCAAGTGCAGAGATGTCTGTGATCTGATTTTCGCCGAAATCAAGAACAGTCAAGCGAGTCAGTCCAGCCAGAGCAGAGATGTCAGTGATCCTATTATTTCCAAGAAGATTAAGATAGGTTAGGTTAGTCATTCCTGCTAGAGCAGAGATGTCAGCTATCTGATTACCACGGGGATAAAAATTGCGGAGATTAAGATAGGTTAGGTTAGTCAGTCCAGCCAGAGCAGAGATGTCTGTGATCTGATTATCATCAAGATATAACTCGGTCAGGTCAGTTAGTTCAGCCAGCGCAGAGATGTCAGTGATTTGATTATGACCGAGGTTAAGAATAGTCAAGCTTGTCAAACTAGTCAGGGCAGAGATGTCAGTTATCCTATTTCTAGCTAACAAAAGTGTATGAAGGTTAATCGCATGTTCTAATCCTGTGAGTTTAATAATTCCTCTATCAGAAGCACTTAGTGATACTAGGTCCAACATATCTGAAAGTGTCGGATCAGAGATACCTAATTTATTCTCCACGGCAGCCTTCAGCCCGAGATCCTCGAAATGGACCGGCTCTTCGGCTTCATCTGCACTCACTTTAGGAGAAGCCAAAATATTCATACCTATTAAATAGACAACAAAGATGAATAATG
>LJNI01000026.1 GCA_001303225.1 candidate division TA06 bacterium DG_78
TGATATCTATTGCGCTACTGTATGGTGCGGTGGTGGCACTCAACAAGATATGCCGCTCTTTTTTGAGTTGGGTGTGGTATTGCCGATAGACCCGACTGATTGGGTACCAGGTGTTGTCGAATATGTTGATGATGATGTGCTCTCTGAGATTGGGATGACAATTACGCCGACGATTACGAGGACTGGTGACTGTAGTGTCGCGTTTACCATTACGAAGTCGAGTGATGTGAGTCTTCAAGTGTATGATGCTACGGGAAGATTAGTGACTACTGCATTTAATGGCCATCTTGATAGGGGTATTCACACGATCGCTTTAAATACTTCAGGGCTTGCGAACGGTGTGTATATTGTCTTGGTGAAGGCTGCAGAGGAATTCCATGTAGGAAAGGTTGTTGTTACTCGGTAGACACGGATCTTAAGAGAAAGGGCGGGCTTGTCCCGCCCTCTTTTTGTGCTAGTAACGAGATTTCTGAAAAAGTCAGAAATTGAGTGAGCGATTGATACTTTTTCAGGTCTTCTCGCAGTTTTTATTTGACAATTTTGACAAATCCATTATAATAATTGTGTCCGCAGAGGAGTAAATATTTTAAGGTATAGGATTGAAATCCTATACCTTATAAGAGAGGGCAATAGTAAAGGAGGTGAGGAGACAAACACATACAACAGTGTGTTATCAGCTATATGAACAGATCATTAGGAGGAGGAATACCATGAAGAAATGCGCGATTATTCTTATGGTAATGGTTGGTCTGTGTATGGCAAGCAGTGGTAGTGTACGATATCCTATGCCACGCGAAGGTACTGTAGCGCCTGAAAACCTCGTAAGAGCGCCATCTCAAGGTAGAGGAGTTCAGATTGGTGTTGTGGGTGACAGCAGATCAATACTCGGTCCAGCAGGAAAGAATATTGTGGTAAGTTCAGATGGTACGATTGCTGTACTCTATGGTTCACAGTATGAACCGTATAACGCTGATACGCCATTTGATGGGATTACGATTACCTATTCACTCGATATGGGACAAACCTGGAATGCGTATGGTCCGATTGCCGTAACAACACCGCCGTTCCGAAGGGCCTATTCAGGCATTGACGGTTGTGAGAATTTCCACGAATCCCAAGGGAATACCTTCTTTGCGTGGATGGAAGCACCGTATGGCTATGCGACATGTCCTCTGTACTGTATGCTCGATGAGAATGTGCCGTCGCTTCCATCATTCTCAGTACCAGTACTATTGTCAGATGACATATTTCCATGGATGCCGTGCCCTGCTGTTGATCCAGAAAATAACCAGCACATTATAGTAACTGGTTGGAGTTATTTATCTGGTGGTAATAACAACCTATACTATTGGGAATCATTTGATGGTGGTTATACGTGGACTGATACAAGCTTAATGTCAGCGACAGTTGAAGATAGTTTAATTGATGCTGGTCATCTCAGGTGGGGTAAGGATGGCTATGGTATTTTTGTGTATCATGATGCTGGAGAGGATCATGTGAATAGGATAGTATACTACACAGAGACAACTGATAGTGGTGCTACCTGGAGCGATCCAGATTCAGTGTATCCGCTCAGTTATATAAACCTGTGGTGGCATGAATTTGATGTTGAAGTTTGCAGAGATCTTGACGGCAATAATTTTCCGGTTATGGTGCACAACGATTCAGAAGCAGGCGGATTCACAAATTTATTCTACCCAGATCCGGATGATCCAGGTGGTCCAGGAGCATGGAATTGGCAGATTATAAATCTCGATGCCTACGTCAATGGTAATTATTCGTGGGCAGGAACAACATGGACAGTAACTGTTGGTCGAAACTCAAATGGTGGTATGAATGTTGCATACGAGCCGAATCTCGACGTCATTCTTGTTGGTTTCAGAGCAAATTATGAAATTAATCCACCTCCAGTCGATTGGGAAGATGGTGACTACCTTGGTGGATATGTATCATATAATGGTGGTCGTGACTGGCGTGTTACGAGGCCTCTGACTGGTCTCATTGATAATCCTGCAACCTATGCTCCTCCGATAGAGATGGCTCATCGATTAATGTGGACAGGTGGTGAGTATATTACTCTATGGGCATTCACTGTATGGACCCATGGTGGTACGCAACACAACATGCCGCTCTATTTTGAACGGGGTAGGGTATTACCGATACGAGTACCAGGTATTGTCGAGTATGTTGATGATGAGGTGCTCTCTGAGATTGGGATGACAATTACGCCGACGATAACGAAGACTGGTGGCTGTAGTGTTGCGTTTACTATTTTAAAGTCGAGTGATGTGAGTCTTCAAGTATATGATGCTGCGGGGAGATTAGTGGCTACTGAATTTAATGGTCATCTTGAGAGGGGTATCCACACGCTCGCTTTGGATACTTCAGGGCTTGTGAACGGTGTGTATATTGTCTTGGTGAAGGCAGCAGAGGAATTCCATGTAGGAAAGCTTGTTGTTACTCGCTAGACACGGATTTTAAGAGAAAAGGGCGGGCTTGTCCCGCCCTCTTTGTTTGTTTACATTTGTATTTGTCAGAACACACTCAACATGTAAATTATTACGCGCACGAATTACGAATACGATTAAATTTTGAAGTCTCTGTGTCTCCTTATCTCAATTAATAATCCCTAACCAGTCTCCTAATAAAAATTGTAATCGACCAATAAAGAGACTGATACGCGCCATTACTGTATAACCGAATGCTGCACCAAATCCAATCATAATGAAAATAATCCCAATTCTTGAGGTTACACCAAGTACACCTTTATGTTCTCTAGAAAAGTAGAAATAGGAGAGTGTACAGGCAACACCAATAAATAAAATAATTGACCAGACAATACCCATCGTACCAGCATTCCAGGTCTGAAAATTTTTAGAGGTTAAAATTGTGCCCTGGATTTGCCTGATGATGTCAGCCTGAATAGTCGCAGGAATTGCTGCGCCCGTGCTGTACCCTATGCTGATGGCTATGGGAACACGTATAAGCCATGATATTCTTGGAATAAACCTTGTGAAATAGAGTGCTCCTATTATCAGTGCAATGATGAGCCACCACTGTCCTTGGAAGAGTACTGGTTTTAATGCCTCAGGCCACAGCACACCATGCCACGTGATTGTCACAAGATAGCCATTTGAAACACCAACAAAAAGATGCTCGGCAAATTTGTAAAACGGATTGTCCTTATAGAGAAAAGAAAATATGCACAAGGTGAGAAATGCACTTACCATTATCCAGAAGTCATATGAAATATTCATTTTTTCCTCCTCATGAAATAACCCAAGTTGCCAATGATAATGAATATCATAATGGTAAGATGTGCCGCGGTGAGAGAACCTAATGCCTCACTTGCCTTGCGCTTTCCCGATACCTTCAATTCTGATGCAACCATTTCTTCATATTCTGCTGCGCCCTTCATGCCGACCATGAGTCCAGAAAACTGTCCGGTTTGAAAATAGATGAAGTAATCTGAAGCACTCACTGCGGTAAGACCAGCACCAACTGCTACACCGTATCTCGTTTGTGAATAAGCAACCCACCACAGGGGCGCACTGCCACCACTTACCGAAACGAGGATCCCGACATTGTTGAAGTTCTTTATACCTTCCATAACCGGCAGTGAGTCTGTTCTGTAACCATAGTAATCTGTTGTATAGACACCTGGAATGCTAATACCCATTTCTAAAAGAGGCACAATAGGTGGTGGCTGCCAGCCGAGCAATACATAATCACGTCCGTAGATAATGCTGTCAGCATTGGTCTGTGCCCGGGAATTGAATTCTTCAGATACCTGATCCAATGCTTTTTTGGCAAGACCAAGTGGCTGGACATAGAGCGAAAGTGCCGCAACCCTGATGCGTTTTATGAATGCATGTCGCAAGAGTGCTATTGCCATTGGTTCATTTTCTGGTTGTGTCTGGGGGTCGTAGTCGAAGTCAATCATCAAGATTTTGTCTTCAGGGATAGAATCGACTGCATAAAAGAGCTTTTGTGCGGGTTCCATTACCCGGACCTTTTGTGGCTTGGGAAATACAAATGGCAGAATAATAACGATTGCGAGAATCAGGTAGATAATACGTCGGTCAATTTTTGCGAGATATTCGAAAATTTTCATTATTTACCTCCGCCGAGCCAGGACCGTTCAATACCAAGGATGATTTTCAGTGCCGTAGCAATACTGCCGAGGGCAATACCAAATCCAATACCTCTCTTTGAAGCAACATTAGGAATGTTCATTATCCACTGAACAAATGAAGGCAGATGATGCGAGATTCTATCACCAAGCGGCAGGAGACCGAGCATGACGATAAAGGCGGTTACAAGGAGCAGGGTTGCTTCTAATGATCGTGCCCTGAATGCTCGATATGATGCTGACGCCATGAAAAATGCCAATAATGCGAACATTGTTGACCCTAAGGGAACGATAATATTCTCAAATAGTACCTGCGTATGAAATGTAAATGAACCAATACTCGTTGGAAGAATACCCTCACCAGTTCTGCCACCAAACAATCCGATAATTGAGGTTACAAAGAAACCGGCGATGAGGATATACGAATATGGCCAGTTTTCTCGCTTACGTTTGATTTTATCAAAATGTACCTTTAACAGACTGCCGAGACCGAGGACAAGAGCAAATGCCGCGATTATCCTGATGAGGTCGGTTCTTATAAAACTCTCGCTGTTTTGCACAATTGGATGCTGTGAATAATAGGGGATGATGCCAACAATACCAAAAATGAGAACCAATATAAGGGGGAGCCGTCTTTTCATTGTTACTCCTTTCTAGCTAAAAATATTCAGGATAGGAAAACGCGTTAACAAACCAATTATTGACGCAATACCAAGTGCCGCAAGAATCACAATTTTTCCGATGTCTTCACCTTTTATTGCACTCAGGAGCATCGGTTCTCTTGAAAGGTAAGCCGAAGCAGCGTAAAGCTCTTCGCCGATGATAGTGTAATCACAAGCCGTAACAAAAAAGGGAAGCTGACTTACAGAATCTGTGCCAGCAATTTGTATTGCGCCACTCAGTGCACCAGTTTCGGCGATAATCAACGATTCTGCCCTGAACCAACCGATTAAGAAATTGGCAGCTGGTTTATCACGAACCATGATGCCATCAATAGCAGCTGCATATGCGAATTGTGATTGTGTGACAAAAAAAACCTTGTCCGAATCAAAAAGGTCTGGCCTACCAATGGATGCATATGATTCCTTGACGGTCTCTCTTGCCACAGTATAGACAATCGGATCAGAATGGGGCACAATGAGTGGTGTACCATACTGACCGGTTTTTTTCGCGACTTCTGCAAGAATATTAATTGATGCAATCGATGCAATATTGCTCATCGTACCGATCCCTATGACATACAATACTGGTTTGCCCATTTCAGTTGCCCGTCCCACTGCATCATCAACTGCATCCAATCCGGCAATCTTACGGATGAATAATTTTTTTCTTTTTCGTACCTGCATTATGAAAAATATTATAATGACACTGAAAATAATCATCGCCAAAAATAGTACCGTGCTTCCCGAATCAAACCATTGAATGCTGCTCAGTACCGGTAGAGTGGTCTGTGAAAATATTCTGCTAGTATCTTTTAATGCCGCCACTTTATAAAAATATTCTTTACCATCTTCTGTTGCGTCTTCATATGATGTGCGGCCTTTACCAATGAAACCTACCATCTCAAAATCAACTTCGTTCTCACAGCGGTAAATTTCATAACCATCGAGTATTGCATCATCCTGGGATAATTGCCACTGGATTGTGATTGAACTGCCGCCATCATCCGGAGTATCATATGCCTGAACGTCGGTTGGTGGTGCAATGGCAATTAACCCAATAAATAAAATTATGGTTATAAGACCTCCTTTATAAATAGTTTATGGTCTATGGTTAAGGTGCTGGATAAGCTAAATGCATGTTTTTTTCATCTCAATCATTCCTCTGTTCTTGTTCCAGCTTCCTGACCCTGACCCCTCAACCATTCTTGCAACGTAGTATTATAATGGTGGTAAAAACTAAGTAAAGAGTTTTATTAATTTAAAAAATGGGGTGAATAATGATACAGTCTAAAATCTTACAATAAAGTAATTAAGGCAATTCAGGGCGATTAAAGACGATTAAACCCTATTTACAATTGACTTTTATTATTACGAATACGAATTACGAAAAACGAATACGATTAAATTTTATCTCCTTGTCACCCAGTCTCTTCGTCTCAGTCGATGATCCCGAGCCACGGTCCTAAGATGAACTGTAATCGTCCGATCAATAGACTGATTCGTGCCATCACGGTGTAGCCGAATGCAGCACCAAATCCGATCATGATAAAGATAACACCAATTCGTGAAGCGACACCGAGGACGCCTCTATGTTCACGTGAAAAGAAGAAATAAGCGAGTGTACAGAAAACACCAATAAAGAGGATTATCGACCAGACAATACCCATGCTTCCAGCATTCCATGCCTGAAAATTCTGAGACGTGAGCAGTGTTCCTTGAATTTGTTTGATGATGAATGCCTGGACATTAGAGGGGATCGAAGTGCCCATACTATAACCTAACGAGATACCAATAGGAATGCGGACGAGCCACGATATTTTTGGAATAAAGCGTGTGAAGTAGAGGCATCCGATGACTAATGGAATTATGAAAAACAGTCTTCCCTGACGAAACAGAGGATCAAAAAGAGACGGTGCAAGAACATTATGCCAGTAGAAGGTCACTGCCCACCCATTTGCCGCACCAACAAAAATATGCTCGGCAAACCGGTAAAATGGATTATCTCTGTACAAAAATGAGAATATTGCGAGGCTCATGAGTGCACTGATCCATATCCAGGGTTCAGGTGAGAGATTCATTTTGACCTCCTTTTGATGAGGTAACCAATATTACCGATAACAATGAAGACAATGATTACGAGGTGTGCATAGGTCAGTGATGGGAGTGCTTCACTCGCCTTCCGCTCCCTTTTGATGTTTAATTCTCTTTCAATTATCTCTTCATACTCTGCAGCACCTTTCATTCCTATCATCAATCCAGAAAATTGACCAGACTGGAGATACGGATAGAACTCTGAGGCAGATACTGCAGTAACTCCAGCACCAATTGGTAAGCCAAATTTACTCTGGGCAAATTGTACCCACCATTTAGGCGGATTGCCACCACTGAGCGAGATAAGAAGTCCAACGTCATTGTAATTCTTAATAGAGCGCATTAATTCTAAGGTATCAGTCCTGTTGCCGTAGTAATCAACTTGATACACATTTGTGATACTCTCACCCATCCCAAGGATTGGAATAATCGGTGGTGGTACCCAGCCCAGAAATACATAGTCACGACCGTAGACAATACTGTCTTCGTGCGTTTGTGCTTCGCTATTGTATTCTTCGATGACCTCGGTTAATGCCTTCTGGGCAAGACCGAGTGGTTGAACATAGAGGCTAATTACAATCAGCTTTACTCGTGTCTTAAAGACGTGGCGCAGCAGCGCGAATCCCATTGGATCGAGTTCAGGTGCGGTCTGCGGTGCATAATCAAAATCAATGATCAATGCCTTTTCTTCAGGGATATTTTCTATTGCATTGAAGAGTTTTTCTACTGGAGCCATGACCCGTACCTTTTCTACTGACGGTACTATCAATGGCAAAGCAACCACTACTATGAGAATGAGGTATATGATACGACGGTCGATTTTCGTCAATCTATCGATTATCTTCATTCACCACCTCCACCAAGCCATGACCGCTCTATGCCCAAAATTATCTTGAGTGCAGTTGCAAGTATACCAAAGGCAACACCGATGAGAATACCCCTCTGACCAGCAACATTCGGTACATCCATAATCCACTGTGCGAATGACGGAAGGTGAGGCGATATTCTATCACCAAGCGGTAAGACACCGAGCATAACGATAAATGCTGAGGCTAAGAGTAAGGTTGCCTCAGTAGAACGGGCGCGGAATGCACGATACGCAGCCGATGCCATGAAAAAGGCGAGTAATGCAAACATGGTTGAACCGAGCGGTACAATAACATTATCGTAAATAGTTTGATTATCAAAACTGAAGGAACCAATACGTGTGGGCAGAGGACCTTCTCCTGTGACACCGCCAAAGAGACCAATAATTGAAGTAATGATAAAGACGATGATTAACACCCATGAATATTGCCAGTTCTCGCGTTTGCGCTTTATCTTATCCATGTGTACCTTTAGTAAGCTACCGAGACCAAGGACGAGGGCAAATGCTGCTAGAATTTTTAAAAGATTATTACGAAAGAAATTATCAGTATCCTGGACAACTGGATGAGGGGCAAAGTATTGTATGATACCAAGAATACCGCAGATAAATACAAGAATTAATGGTAATCCTTTTTTCATTTCTCCCCCTACTTAAATAGATTCAGGATTGGTAATTTAGTTAAGAGACCGATTATCGAACCAGCAATTAGGGCTGCACCAATGATGAGTTTCCCTAAATCTTCACCTTTTATTGCACCTAAAAGGAGCGGTTCCTTAGAAATATACGCAGATGCGGCATAAAGTTCTTCACCAATCAAGGTGTAATCACAGGCGGTGATAAAGAATGGTAGCTGTGGCACCCTATCAGTACCCGCAATCTGAATTGCACCAGTCGATGCACCTGTTTCAGCCAAGATTAATGACTCTGCCATAAACCAACCAATTAAAAAATTGGTCGCAGGTTTTTCTCTCACCATAATGCCGCTGACTGCTGCTGCATAGGCAAACTGCAGATCAGTAATAAAATAGACACTATCAGGGTCAAAGGCATCGGGTCTACCAACTTGCGTGTAGGATTCTTTAACAACTTCTCTCGCTACAGTATAGACAATTGGATCAAGATGCGGATTAATAAGTTGTGTGTCATATCGAGCACACTTTTTTGCAATCTCGCCAAGGATATTGAGTGAGGCAATAGTAGCAATGTCTCCAATGAGACCGGTTCCAGTAGTATACAAAATCGGTTTACCCATTTCGGTGGCACGGCCCACCGCATCATCGATTGCCTGTAAACCGGCGATCTTTCGTATGTACAATTCTTTTCCCTTGCGGGCATGATACACAAAGTACAAAATGAGACCACCGAAGATGACACATGCAATAAGAATATTTAATTTTGGTAGATCGAACCATTGAGGACTACTCATCACAGGTTGCGACGCTTGAGAATACATTTTTAGTGTATCTTTTAGGGCGACAACCTTATAGAAATAGTTCTCACCATCTTCTGTATTGCTATCTTCGTATCTTGTACGGTTCCTTCCGATAAAACCTACCTTTTCATAAACATCACCATCATTGCTTCTGTATATTTCATACCCATCAAGAATTGCATCATCTTGAGATAGGTGCCATTCGACCATTATTGAACCACCACCGTCATCAGGAGTATCATAGGCTCGCACATGAGTTGGAGGTGCGACGCCTATGAGTCCAATTAATAAAATTACCGCCATGACTCCTCCTTTCTAATAAAATTACAATGTGATATAGTCTGCTTTGTATATTATTATAACTGAGGTAAAAGATAAGTAAAGAGGGTTATGTTGAAATAATTTTCTACTTACTATCTACGAACTATTTTTTCCCCAATTATTCACACAAAATTATTGTTGCAAGCAAATTCCACATCCCGATGCAATGTAAATCATGGGAAAAACAGAGTGTCAAAATTTCGACACTATAAGAATCCGTTTCATAATTGTCTTTGAGTAAAATTGGAAAAAATGAATATGAATAATCGGGGCTAGTGAATTACTCCTAACCAATCTCCGAGGAGGAATTGTAGTCTTCCAATCAAAAGACTGATTCGTGCCATAACCGTATAACCAAATGCCGCACCAAATCCGATCATGACAAAGATAATACCAATTCGTGATGTTATACCGAGTACGCCTTTATGTTCCTTTGAAAAATAGAAATAAGAGAGCGTGCAGATCACACCGACAAAGAGAATAATTGACCAAACAACACCCATGTTTCCTGCGTTCCACGCCTGGAAATTCTGAGAAGTGAGAATCGTTCCCTGAGTTTGTTTTATGATATATGCCTGGACATCAGCCGGTATAGATGCCCCGACATAGTAGCCCATAGTAATGCCGATGGGAATTCGTACAAGCCAGGAAACCCTTGGAATGAAACGCGTGAGATAGAGAATTCCGATGATAAAGGGAATGATTAAGAGAAGTTGTCCCCGACGAAACAGCGGGTCAAAAAGCGAGGGAACAAGAATATTGTGCCAGTAGAATGTTACTGCCCAGCCATTTGCAACCCCGACAAAGATATGTTCGGCAAATCTATAGAAAGGGTTATCTCTATAGAGAAAAGAGAAGATGGATACAGTCAACAGTGCACTAATCCATATCCAGGGATCAAGCGAGATATTCATTTCTGCCTCCTTTTGACAAAGTGGCCAATATTGCCGATAATAATAAAGGCAATTATCAACAGATGGGCGTACGTTATTGAGGGTAATGATTCACTTGCCTTTCTTCTCCCTGCTACACTCAATTCTTTTTCAACCATCTCTTCATACTCTGCAGCGCCTTTCATGCCAATCATCAGTCCTGAGAATTGACCGGTTTGCAAATAGGGATAAAACTCTGATGCCGATACCGAGGTTACGCCTGCACCAACTGCGACACCAAATCTATTCTGGGCATAAGCAACCCAATATCGAGGAATATCACTGGGGCTGAGTGCAGCGACAATGCCAACATTGTTGTAATTTTTAATATGCTTCATTAATAAAAGGGTATCAGTTCGATTACCATAATAATCGATATTATAGAAATTTGTGATGCTTTCGCCCATACTCAACATGGCAAGAATTGGTCCAACTTGCCAACCTAAAAATACATAGTCCCTTCCATAGATAATGCTATCAGCACTGGTCTCTGCGGTGCTATTAAATTCTTCGGTGACCTGAGTTAATGCCCTCTGGGCAAGGCCGAGCGGTTGCACATAGAGGCTCAATGCCAGCACCTTAATTCTTTTCTTAAAAGCATGGCGTAATAGGGCGATTGCCATGGGCTCGAGTTCTGGCATATCCTGCGGAGTATAATCAAAGTCTATGATCAATGCTTTTTCTTCGGGAATGTTGTCCACCGCATTGAAGAATTTTTCCACGGGTGGCATTACCCTGACTGATTGTGCTGAGGGAAATATTAACGGTAAGATTACCACTACCAATAGGATGAGATAGATGATACGGCGATCGATTTTTGCTAATATATCAATTATTTTCATTCACCACCTCCGCCGCCGAGCCAGGAGCGTTCAATTCCAAGAATTATCTTTAATGCAGTAGCGAGCATACCTAGAGCAACACCAAACAGAATACCTCTTTGAGCGGCAACATTAGGTACATCCATAATCCACTGTGTAAACGATGGGAGATGATGAGAGATTCTCTCGCCGAGCGGCAATACGCCAATCATTATTATAAATGCAGAAACCAGAAGTAGGGTTGCTTCAGAAGAACGAGCGCGAAATGCCCGATACGCAGCTGATGCCATAAAAAATGCCAATAGTGCAAACATGGTGGCACCGAGTGGCACTTCAATATTGAAATAGAGTGTCCAGATGTCAAATGAAAATGAACCGATTCTTGTTGGTAAGATACCTTCTCCAGTGACTCCGCCAAACAGCCCAATAATTGAAGTGATTATAAAAGTAATTATCAATACCCAGGAATATTGCCAATTTTGCCGTTTGCGTTTTATCTTATCCATATGTACCCGCAAAAGACTGCCGAGACCGAGAATAAGGGCAAAGGCAGCCAGAATTTTTAAAAAAACATTGAGAAGAAAATTGTTGGTATCTTGAACAATTGGATGAGGGACAATAAATGGTATAATGCCGAGAATGCCGAAAATAAACAAAAGAAATAAAGGAAAGGTTTTTTTCATTTTATCCTCCTATCTAAAAAGGTTGAGTATTGGAAGTGTTGTGAGAAGACCGATGATGGAAGCGGCAATTAATATACCAACAATTACAAGTTTTCCTGAGTCTTCACCTTTAATTGCACCTAAGAGTATTGGCTCTTTAGATATATATGCTGAGGCAGCGTAGAGTTCTTCACCAATTAATGTATAATCACATGCCGTAACAAAAAATGGGAGTTGCGATACTTGATCGGTGCCCGCAATTTGAATCGCTCCGGTCGATGCACCAGTTTCTGCCAGAATCAACGATTCTGCTCGGAACCACCCAATGAGAAAATTTGTTGCTGGTCTTTCACGTACCATTATGCCATCGACTGCTGCAGCATAAGCAAACTGTAAATCAGTAATAAAATAGACACTGTCCGGATCAAAGGCGTCTGGTCTGCCAGCCTGTGTATATGCTTCTTTGACGATTTCTCGCGCTACAGTATAGACAATCGGTTCAACATGTGGGTTGATGAGTTTGGTGTCATATTGAGCACATTTCTTTGCAACCTCACCGAGAATGCTCAGTGAGGCGATGGTGGCAATATCCTCCATATAACCGATCCCAGGACAGTATAAAATCGGTTTACCCATTTCTGTGGCGCGTCCTATTGCATCATCAATTGCCTGCAACCCAGCGATTTTCCTTATATAGAGCTCCTTACCTTTTCGTGCATGATAGGTAAAGTAAAGAATGAAAGCACCGAATATTATAATTGCTATAATAATGTTGATTTTGTTCCGATCAATCCACTGAGCACTGCTCATTACCGGTTTTGAGGTTTCAGAGTAAACTTTCATCGTATCTATGAGTGCCGCAATTTTGTAAAAATAGTTTGTACCATCTTCAGTTTCATCTTCGTACATTGTGCGACCTTTTCCAATAAAACCCACCCTTTCATAGTCAACATTATCTTCACTGCGATATATTTCGTATCCATCAAGATACGCATCGTCTGGAGATAATTGCCATTGAATAGTAACTACGCCACCACCATCGTCAGGCGTATCAGAGGCGTACACATCTGTTGGTGGTGCAATAGCAACCATCAGTGCAACTACAATGAAGATTATACTACCCCCTTGCTTAATAAAATACCCTCTCCTCTTTGAGGAGAGGGATAGGGTGAGGAGTTGTTAATCTGTAACTGTCTGAGAATATCATGTAATACTCCATCCAAATTATTTAAAATATCACTGTTTGAATATCTGAGAATACGCAATCCAGATTTTTTTAGATATTTTTCACGTATCTTGTCTCGATAACAACCTTTTATAGAGTAATGCTGACCACCATCAATTTCAATGGCTATCTGTTTTTGAGGGCAATAGAAATCGAGGAAATAGGGTCCAAAAGGGGCCTGCCGGCGAAATTTGAGGTTAATGAGTTGTCTATTTCTTAATTTATACCACATCTTTCTTTCGGCATCAGTCATATTTTGCCGAAGTTTACGTGCTCGTGTGACTATGTGCTTTCCCAAAAGTTAACCCTCACCTTTATCCTCTCCCTTAGAAAGGGCGAGGATAAATAGATTGAGAAAACAACCGCGAACCGCAACCGTTTTTAGACCATCTATACCCAAACCCATCATCAATCTTCTAATCCCGCATCCAAATTCTTACCCATCTTCTCTACAAATGCACGGTGTTTTACCGCATTTCGGACATCCGTTAGCATATTTTTTCATCGTTTCTTCAGCATCGATATCGAGGAGTGAGCCGATTGATAAGAGCCAGGCAAGGCAATCAGCGAATTCTTTTTCTGTTTTTTCCTTATCCCCTTTTCTCATTGCTCGCGAAAATTCACCAATCTCTTCAATGAACCAGTTGAAAGTTTTGTGTAATCCTCTTTGTGAATCTTTTCTAAAATATAATTTTTCAATGAGTTTCTGGTATTGTTTTAAATCCACGTTACAAAATGTGTTAAAATGAGGTTATATAAATAAATAAAAAAAGGGAAGGGCGTTCTGCCCTTCCCTTTTTTGTATCTGCATTAATCAAAATGCAATGTTGCAGAGAGTTCCCAGCTCGTCATATCAGTGAGCTTGGTAAAGCCCATGAAGTCGAGCTGCAGATTATCATTGACCTTCCAGCCGACACCAAAGGCATAGTTTGTACTGGACGTTGTCGTCTCGATCGTTTCGATTGAACTCGGTATATCACCAGAGTCTTGATAATATGTCGTGTCTACACCACTACCCCATTCCTCGTGAACCGTCGTCGGGTCATAAGCAACCATCTCGTCTGTATACGTCATATCGCTAAACTGTAATCTGTGCGTGGCACCGAGCCTGACGCACAATTTAGGATTGATAACGTAGAATTCAACCCCGACTGGGAATGCAAATGACATCGTACTGCCATCAGTCATGCAGACCCAGGTTTCACTCGAGGTGACTGTCCGGACATAATCGTAATCGTTGGTAGTCGTGTCAGCTGTATCATAATCCTCAACACCGACCATATTGTGAACTTCTAAGGTCGAATCGAAGACTGTTGAGCTGTTCCAAATAACGCCGAAGCCGAGGTTGAGTCTGTCATTGACATTGAAGAGCTGGTGGGTTCCAACCGTGATGGTATTATTACTACCCTCGCCTGTATAGGTGGTCCAGGTCGTGTCGTAGCGCCAGGTTGAATCGGTGTAGATATCTTCACTCATCATATTCACAAAGTCTATTGCACCTTCTGTATAACTATGTGATTGCATGGTGTAGCCAACCCAGAATCTTCCCTGGGCAGTCTCAGTGTAGTCGTAGAAGAGTGCGAGACGCACAGGAATCCGTGTGCCTGACTCTGGCGTATCGAGTGAATCATACAGCGATGCAATTGTGTAGTCACCACCTAAGCTGTCATCTGGATCAGCAGTAAAATGATAGACTACTGAATCGCCGATAATGAGTGCCTCAGTATCCCAGTTAAACATGCCATAACCACCCATGAGTCCGAGACTCCAGCCTTCAGTATCATACCAGAAGCTGAGTCTGAACTCATTGTCAGCAGAACTGAAGATTTCATCACCAACTGCAGATGCCCTTTCTATGAAGAAGGGTCCATCAGTTAAATCTTCTGCTACGAGGTCGTAGTTGAAGTTGTTTTCCGGGTCAGTGTAGGTATTTTTGGATTCTTGGCGCATAAATCCGACACCGAATCTCCAGCCCTCTGCTTGGTAACCAATACCAGCATAGTAATCTGCGATGTCATTTTTATCATACGCAACGCGTCGTTCGGTTTCAGTGGTCTGGGCATCGATGTCGCCATCATTATCAACATCTTGCCAGGTTACTGTTGACACTTCACCTTCGCCATAGATGAGGCCCTCGAATGGATCTTCGAGACCAGTGAAGAGGGCATCCTTCATGCTGCTTCTGTCAATGACAGCGGCAGGAAAGAGACCCATGAAGTGAGTCGAACCACCGAGCAGCATAAATGGTACACTGCCATTCGAGAAGAGGTTCTCACCTCCGGTCACAAAGTTCGACAGACCAGTCCAGACCCTCGAGCCTTCAATCTCTGGGATTCGTGCTGGATCAAAGATGAGATCATAATCATCTTCCCAGAGATTAGCGGTTGATTGATACCTGAATGACCATGGTATCAATGCAAAGGATAGCGATACTGCTATTGCTAAGACTATGACAACTTTCATTATACCTCCTTGTGTATTGTTATCATTTCTTCACTAACTTACCTAAAGTTATTAATAAAAATAGTAGAGCAATAAGCATAACACATAGAGAATATGCCCTTTTTCCAATTAAATCTTCCAATTATATACATAGTTTCAAATTTGTCAAGAGGTTTGTTTGAGTGCTTAATATTATTGACATTCCAATAGAAATAGATAAAATTTTTGATATGGAAATGCCTGTTAGCTTAATGGTGACAATATTAGGGTTTATTGCTCTTATTGCGATTATACTCTTGATTACAACTGCGGCAATTTCTAAGACGAGAGCACATACTATCAGACAAATGAAAAAACAGTATGGTACCCTCGAAGATGAGCTGAAAAGACAACGTGAGGATAATCTTCTGATGAGGAATGAATCGAAGCGAATAAATAAACTAGACCTTCTCTTTTCATCATCGATGATACGACTCACTGAAATATTAAACCCAATAGAAATTGCAAAGACTGCTCGAGATTTTTTACGTGAGTATTTGGATGCGAGAGAGATTGCAGTCTTTTTCTGGGATGCACAGAATAAGCGGTTGTATGTCGTTACTCAATATGGCCTCAATGAGAACTGGCTACCAAAACTTCTCTATAATTTAGGAGATGGAAGAGTCGGCGTGACTGCTGAAAAACGGTTACCCGTGGGCAACCGAGAAGCTGAAATGTTGCGAGTACAAGAACCCTACCCGATATTCAAGCCAGACATCTGTTATCCTGTTGTTTTCCATGATAACCTCTATGGTGTTATTGCAATTGGTCGGGATGCAGATTTTAAAGAACGCGAGAAAAATTTGCTCGGTGTTGTTTCAAAAATTGCTGCTGTGTCGCTCAAAAATACGTGGGATCTCAAAGTGTTCCAAAATCTTGCATCCATTGATCCCTTAACAAAAATATTTAACGTAGGCTATTTTAAAGACCGACTTCAGGAAGCGTTAATCGAAGCAAAAAAATTACGACGTGACTTGTCGATAGCAATTATCGATCTCGACAAATTTAAAAATTATAACGATACATTCGGTCATCAAGCTGGCGACAAACTACTCATTGACCTGGCAAAAATTTTTGCCAAGTATTTTTATAAACCCTCAATCTTTGCCCGATACGGCGGTGATGAATTTATTGTCATGTGTCCAAATAGCAAGAAAAAAAATGTTGCTGATATATTGAATATCCTTTTGCGAGAACTGGATAAGGCTGATTTTGTCCGTGTAAAAGAGGGGGAGAGAGTAACCTTTTCAGCGGGCATCTCATCATATCCTGAAGATGGAAATACAATGGTTGAATTAATCAAGGCTGCTGATGAAGCTCTCTATGTAGCAAAGGGAGCTGGGAGAAATAAGATTCAGCTCTACGTCCGAGACACTGGGAAGAAGTAATTATAGCCGTTCGTAGAAAATTTCCATTGCTGATACCCTATTGTGTGATCAATTTATCTAAATCCTAATGGAAAACATTGCACGTAAAATTATTGATGAGATTACACGGTTCAACAACGTCGATATTAATTTGATGGAGGTATGCGGTACCCACACAATGGCAATAGCAAAGGCAGGTCTTCGTGGGCTCATGCCAGAGAACATAAGGCTCTTATCTGGCCCAGGCTGTCCAGTATGCGTTACTCCACAGGAAACAATAGACTATGCAATAGCACTCGCCCAACTCAGAGGAGTTATCATCACAACGTTTGGTGATATGGTAAGAGTGCCTGGTTCTGCATCGAGTCTCGAAATGTTTTCTCCAAAGATTGTCTATTCTCCACTCGATGCATTGCAGATTGCACAAGCAAATCCACAGGAGAATGTCATTTTTATTGGTGTTGGTTTTGAAACGACATCGCCAACAGTTGCAGCGACAATTCTCTCAGCAGAAAAGAATGCCGTGAAAAATTTCTACATACTTCCAGCATTCAAGTGTATTCCACCTGCGCTCGAGTTCATTGCCCAAAATCCGCAGATCAATGTTCAGGGATTTATCTTGCCTGGTCATGTGTCGACAATCATAGGCTCGCAGCCGTATGAATTTCTTGCGACAAAATACCATATTTCCGGTTGTATAACTGGTTTTGAGCCGATTGATATCTTAGGAGGTATCTTCAGCCTCGTGAAGCAGATTGCACAGAAGGATGCCAGAATTGATATCGGATATCGCAGAGTGGTGAGCCCTGAAGGTAACAAAAAGGCGCAGGAGATATTACGTGAGGTATTTGAACCATGTGATGCACTCTGGCGAGGTATTGGTATGATCCTACAATCAGGGTTGGCTCTGAGACCCCGCTATAGAAAATATGATGCGTCGAGAAAATTTGAGGTAGAGGTTGCAAAAGCACGTGAGCCAGCTGGATGCATCTGTGGAAAAGTTTTATTGGGATTGAATATACCTCCAGACTGTGTACTCTTTGGGAAAGCGTGTACACCATTGTCGCCAATTGGTCCGTGTATGGTTTCATCTGAAGGTTCATGTGCAGCATATTATAAATATGGGAATTATCATCTAAGAAGGCAGAAGAAGGCGGGAAGAAGGCAAAAGAAGGCGGAGAGAAGGCAGAAAAAACAAAAGATCGATAGGGAGAAATGGTGACGGGGTGACAAGGAGACTAGGCGATAGGGAGACAAGGAGAAGAATAGTAGATGGGTTAGAGTTTGGACGCTAGATTAAAGACTTAAAATCCAGTTTCTTAACCCAAAGCCGTAGACCAATGTAAATGAAAAAAATTACAAAAGAAATAACTGATGAATTTTACAAACTCCTTGCACCTTGTCGGGTCTGTCCAAGAGAATGTGGGGTGGATCGGTTACAAGGTGAATTTGGGAATTGTAAAGCTGGCGTGAAGGTTTACCCCGTTAGAAACACATCCCGAGCGGCACAATTTTTTTTACCTATTGTAATCTCCACTGTTGTTACTGCCAGAATTATGAAATCAGCCAATTGGGTATGGGTCGAGAGGTGACCGTAGAACAACTTGCTGAGATGATGATCGACTTACAAGCTCTAGGTTGCCACAACATCAATTTTGTAACACCAACTCCGTGGGTTCCGCAAATAGTTGAGGCGTTGAGTATTGCCCAGAAAAAAGGGTTATACCTACCGCTCGTCTACAACTGCGGAGGTTATGAATCAGTAGAAACATTACAACTTTTGGATGGCATCATTGATATCTATATGCCAGACATAAAATATGCCGACAATAAACACGCAGAAAAATATTCTCAGTGTCCTGATTACTGGGATAGAGTGAGACCTGCATTGAAAGAAATGTATCGCCAGGTCGGTGATTTGGTAGTGGAAAACGGTATTGCAAAAAAAGGTCTCTTAATTCGTCATCTCGTATTACCAAAAGATATTGCTGGAAGTGCACAATGTTTTGAGTTTATCAGTCAGGAACTTTCAGACAAGACTGTGGTCAATGCCATGGCGCAATACTATCCGACATTCCGGGCTGACCATTTTCCAGAAATCAACCGCCGTATCACAGCGCAAGAATACCGGCACGCACTCGAAGAGCTCAAAAAGAGAGGGCTCGATTCCGGGTTCCAACAGACAATCGATACGATTTACCGAATTATCGTACCAGAGTGGACTGATGATCTAAAAGAGTAATGCGGGATAATCATTGACTTTCCATAAATTTTAGCTATGCTATTGGAGTAACAATGTTCATCATAAATCCAGGACAGTAGAGAACATAGATACTTAAATAATACGTGGGCCAAATTTTTAATGATTTTCATCGTCGTAATCAAAATTTCATCACTGTAATCAAGGATGTGGTCAGTAACCACATCCACGAGAGGAGGATGTGTTGAAGGTTCATGAGTATCAAGCGAAGGAGATTTTCAAGAAATATGGGATTCCTACACCAAAAGAAAAGGTCTGCAAAGATGTTACTGAGGTAATTGCCGCATCAAGAGAGATTGGCACGCCCTGCGTTATTAAGGCACAGGTCATGGTGGGCGGACGTGGCAAGGCTGGTGGCATCAAGGTTGCCAAGAACGGAGACGAAGCCAAACAGTACGCCCAGCAAATCTTAGGGATGGAGATAAAGGGTATTCCCGTGAAAAAAGTTTTGGTTTCAGAGGCGGTCGCAATTACTCATGAAGCGTATCTCGGTATTATCATTGACCGGACTGAGAAGAAAACTGTGGTTATGGCGTGTAAAGAAGGTGGTGTTGAGATTGAAGAGGTGGCTCGGAAAAATCCTGAGGCAATCTATAAGGTGTATGCAGATCCCCTCTTAGGTTTAATGGACCATCACGCACGTGCCGTAGGATTATTTCTGTATGACGATCCCAAGAAAGCATTTGGCTGTGCATCAATAGCGCAAAAACTCTACAAGATTTTTACTCATCTCGATGCTTCGCTCGTTGAAATCAACCCATTGGTGATTGACCAAACAGGACAGCTCATTGCCCTGGATGCAAAAATAAATTTTGATGATAATGGGCTTTACCGTCACGCTGATGTTGCAGCAATGCGAGACAGAGAGAGTGAAGATGCAAACGAACTTCGCGCACGCGAGTGTGACCTTTCCTATGTTAAGTTAGACGGTGATATCGGTTGTGTGGTTAACGGCGCTGGTTTGGCAATGGCAACAATGGACTTGGTCAAGCACTTTGGTGGTGAACCCGCAAATTTCTTGGATATCGGTGGATCTTCTTCTCCTGAGAAGGTGAAGAATGCTCTGGATATCCTCTTAAAAGATAAGAATGTGAAGGTTATTTTCTTTAATATTTTTGGCGGTATCACCCGCTGCGATGATGTTGCTAATGGTATCTTACAGGCAAAGAGGGAGTTGAACATTAAACAACCGATTGTTGCCCGATTAACTGGAACAAATGAAGAGAAGGCAATGGAGATTCTAAAAACAGCAGGATTAGTTTTTGCTACGACAATGGATGAGGGTGCGAAAAAAGCACTTGAACTGCTGAAATAGCTGAAAGGAGCAACAGATGAGTATATTAGTCGATAAGAACACGAAACTCCTCGTTCAAGGGATAACAGGTCGCGATGGAAGTTTCCACACGCGTCAAATGCTCAATTACGGAACCACGGTTGTTGCTGGTGTAACTCCTGGGAAAGGCGGCGTGGAAGTCGAAGGAGTGCCTGTCTTTAATTCAGTAGCTGAGGCAGTCAAGAAGACCCACGCTAATACATCGATTATTTTTGTGCCTGCTCAGTTTGCAGCGAGTGCTGTGTATGAAGCAATTGATGGAGGAATCAAATTGATTGTCTGCGTGTCCGAGGGAATACCAACAATCGAACTCGTGAAAATCACTGCCTACATGAAAGATAAAAATTGTCGGTTAATTGGACCAAATTCACCAGGACTCGTTTCTGCTGGTGATGCGAAAGTCGGAATTTTACCTGGCCATATTTTTAAGAAAGGTTCAGTTGGTGTTATTTCAAGAAGTGGGACCTTGACCTATGAAATCGTTGACCACATAACAAAAGTAGGGCTTGGCCAATCGACCTGTATCGGTATTGGTGGCGATCCCATCATTGGTACTAAATTCATCGATTGTCTGGAACTCTTTGCACATGATAAGGAAACTGCGGCAGTTGTTGTTGTCGGCGAAATAGGTGGACGTGATGAGCAAGATACTGCGGTATATGTTAAAAAACATTTCAAAAAACCGGTCTTTGGTTTTATTGCTGGGAAAACTGCGCCACCAGATAAACGTATGGGACATGCTGGTGCCATCATCTCAGGGACGTCAGGAACTGCTGCCGAGAAGATAAAAGTTTTTAAAGAATGTGGTATTAAAGTCGGTGATACACCAGCTGAGGTAGCCCAGTTGGTAAAGAGTACTGTAAAAGATTAAAAACTTAACGTAGATACAATTATTTCAAGGTATAGGATTTTCAATCTTATACCTCGATTACCGTGATAACAGATAGATTACAGTGCCGAACAAACTGAGGCTTATTTTAATCTATTACTTCTGAGGTTACATCCAACGCATTTGCAATTCTATCGCAAACGGTCTGTAATGATTGCGATAACTCTTCATCTTTGAGTTGTTTGTCGTGTACTTTATCCAGGATATTTTGTAATTCAGTAAAGATACTGATCATTTCTTTGTAGTCATATTTTAGTGTTTTTTCAAACGCACCTCGTAGATCATTATAGATTTCCTTGAGACCGTTGACTGCATCGTGCTTACGAAATTGGAGTTCTTCGGTAATCTCACCGTTGCGCAACTTTTTGAGATAGAGACCAAACCGGTACAGTGGCCCATAGATTTTATGCGATATGAGTACGACAGCCCAGAAACTTATAGCGAAGAGAATTACCGCGGTGATTACCACGGGAAGCATTGAATCAGAGAAAAATTGATTTATTACTTCTTCAGAGACTGATAGAATGGAAATTTTACTTTTGAATATGAAAAAGAGGGCAGTAGCGAGAATAAAAGAAACACCAATAATCAGTCCAATGACTGACAGTATCATTTTCCATTGTAGTGTGCTGATTATGAGCTTTCTTCGGCGATTTTTGTACTGCGTCATCCCAAGATATTTTTCAGTTCACTGACTGCATCGTCTTTGCGGAATTTGAGATTCCCAGCCTTTTCTCCACCAATGAGTTGCTCAATGTATTTTCCGCACCGGTATAATGGTCCGTAAATTTTGTGCGATATGAGGAGAACTGCCCAAAAACTTAAGATAAACAATATGATGACGATAATGATCACAGGGAATACTGACTTGGCGATGAGTTGATTACCGACCTCAGGAGTGATCGGTAAGAGAGACGCGTACTTTCTTACAACGACAAACGTTAAAACGACGAGGGCGCCGGCAACACCAGCAATTAATCCCATGACTGAAAGTATCATGTGCCACTGCCATTTACTGATTATTAATTTCTTTCTTCGGTTTTCTGTATTCATTGTAGTATTAGTTTACACAACATTCAGTATTTGTCAAGAGTGTATTATAAGATTTCTGAAAAACACCAGAAATCTTCGATTATTCACCCCGTTAGATAGTTATTTACTATTTTTTAGTTGATTTGACAATTTCCCTATTATGCAATTATCTAACGGGGCAGGGTGATTTACATAAGATTACAACGATAATAATCTGAGAGATTTCTATTATCACCGAATGAGAACATATTGTTAGATGCTTCATAACGACTATAAGAAACGGCACGAAATATCGGGGCGGTGGGATTTGAATTGTTCCGCCTACGACGGAACGAGAACCCAACCCCCGCACCAAATTTTAAAATCGGGAGCGGCGGATTTGAACCGCCAATCTCTTGGTCCCAAACCAAGCGCCTTACCCAATTAGGCCAGCTCCCGTAATTGGTGCGGGGCCAAACCATGCGCGCTCAGCCGCTGCGCCACGCCCCGCGAATTTTTCCCACATTTTTGATGTGGTTGAAAAATTCAGCGTTTCCCAAATTTGCATAAATCTTTGATTTATTTGCAAATTTGAGGATCCTGACTCGCTTTGCGAGTTAGGACTATTTTGCCCGAAAAAAAGTTAGGGCTGCGAATAATCCGCCACCCCGCACCTATAC
The DNA here is from genome assembly GCA_001303225.1 of candidate division TA06 bacterium DG_78. Classification (GTDB taxonomy): domain Bacteria; phylum Hydrothermota; class Tepidihabitantia; order SM23-42; family SM23-42; genus DG-78. The sequence continues at coordinate 23,168 of LJNI01000026.1, forward strand.
ATAGATGCGGGGTTGAGCATCCCGACTTCTTTGTCGGGGTAATTTTTATGTGCCTACAGCCGAATCAGGGCTGCGAACCCCTTATTATATCAATAAGACACACCATGTCAACAATAGAAAAGCGGTGAGATTTCTGAGAAAATCAAGAA
>LJNI01000137.1 GCA_001303225.1 candidate division TA06 bacterium DG_78
TGAACGAAGTGCTATACCGCCAGCTACAATACTTGAAACAATCGCTAACCAGGCAACGGTCATAAAAAATTCTGGCGAAAAATAATAGCCAGTTGTAAATAATCTAAAAAATAGTATGACCCCAATATTTTCTGCTATACCAGCCAAACAACCACCAATTGCTGATGGTATTGCACTATAGGCAGGAGCCAACCAGATGTGCATAGGAATAGTTACTGATTTGGTAAGAATACCGATTAAGATGAAGAGTGATGCTAAATTATTGTAAACCTTAATTTCAAAAATATTGAATGTTCCATTATCAAGATAGAGCATTACTAAACCTATGAGCATAAGAGTTGCTGCTCCAAAATTTATTAAAAACGTAATGTTCGCTGAAGTAAGGCTCTCGTCTTTTCGATGATAACCAACTGCCCGCCATATTGAAAATGTTGAGATTTCCCAGAAGATAAATATCAATAAAAGATTATAAGTAAGGACGACACCAATGCCTGAACCAACAATCAATAGGAGCATTAGATAGTATTCTAAGCGATGCCCTTTTTCTTTTATTGTTGCGAGCGAATAAATAAATGACATGAATCCAATAAAGGCAAACAAAACGCTAAGGGAGATACCAAATCTATCCAAGAAAAAATCGAAGCCTATCATAGATAGCCTCTAATTGCCTTCAATCGCCCTGGAATTTTTATTTTCATTTTTTATATCTCCTTTTAAGCTTTTCGGTCTTTTCCCATGATAGTTTTAGCAGATCCTGTCCAGAGTATTTCTTTTTACCGCTTTGATATACAAAGGTCCTCTCTGTACAGCAATAACAAGGATCAACCGAGGCAAGAACGAGTGCTGCATCAGCAATTGAATACCCTCTCACTGCTACGACATTTGAAGCGATATTCATAAAACTTGGTGCCCTGACCTTATGCCTTACAGGCATATTTGAACCATTAGAGCGTACATAATGGAATACCTCGCCACGTGGCGCCTCATGTCTACCAATGCCTTCACCTGGCGGAATTTCATCGACCCTTGTCTCAATAGAACCCTCAGGCATATTCTTTAAGCACTGCCTGACAATCTTGATCGATTCATCACACTCGAGCAATCTCACCTTTGCCTTTGCCAGAACATCACCCTCTTCAAAAACAATCTCATTCCAATCAACTTTATCATAGGCATCATAGGGATCATCCTTTCTGACATCAATAGCATAACCAGAGCCACGAGCCGTAGGACCAGTTACTGCATAAGCGATTGCATCTTCTTTAGACAATACACCTACATCTTCAAGTCGAGCGCGAATAACTGGGTCATCTAAAATCGCTTTTGTAAACATTGCATTCTTTTCTTCAAGCAAGTCTAGGTATTTCTCAATCTTTGGAAAATCCTCTTTTCGTATATCCCTTCTTGCACCACCAATCTTATTGATTGCATAGTGGTTACGATTACCCATAATCAATTCAAAAAGATCTAATAAAGGCTCTCTGTATCGCCATACCCACATCCAGACTGTATTATACCCAATAAAGTGTCCAGCGAGCCCAAGCCATAGATAGTGAGAATGAATTCTTTCCAACTCACCAATGATTGTTCTAATGTATTGGCTACGAGGTGGTGGTGTTACATGTGCACAATCTTCAACCGCTAATACGTATGCATAAGGATGTGAATCTGAGCAAATACCACAAATCCTCTCGACGAGGAATGGAACTTGGTCCCACGTCAAGGTCGGTGAAATAAACTCATGACCGCGATGGTTATAGCCAATATTTATTTCCAGATCGACAACCTTCTCACCCTCAACAATCAGTTTGAAGAATTCAGGTTCTTCCTGTAATGGATGGTATGGACCAATAGGAACTACTCTTCTCATGCCAATCCTCCGGTCTTCTTATCAATTTTAATTTCCTTGTGTTCATCAGCATAATCCCGACGCAATGGTTGCAAATCAGCATGCCAAGCCTCTGCAGTAAGAAGAGGTTTGAGATTAGGATGACCTATAAAATCGACACCTAACAACTCATGTATTTCTCTTTCGATCCAGTTTGCTGCAGGTAAAAATGGTGTCAAGCTCTTTATCTTCAAATCATCCTTTGGAATCACAGTTTTTATGTTATAATACGTTCCAACCTCATCGAGCGTAAAATGATAGATTATCTCCATGCCATCACGCGTATCAATACCAGTAGCAATGGAAAGCCGTAATTGCTTCTCCTCAAATAAAAATTTTGCAAAATCATATACCTTATCTCTTGAAATTCTCATATATACCCTGCGAGGCGAATGTATCTTTATCGAAACCTCTGGAAATTTCTCACAAATCTCTGCTAACATTTCTTTTGAATACTCTTTTTTCATCATAACCTCTGTAATGCCTTCACAACACCCAATATAATTGCCTCAGGCTTTGGAGGACAACCAGGTATATAAACATCAACTGGAATATATTTATCATAGGGACCAATCACATTATAGGATGGTTGAAATATATTCGGATGACACGCACAAGCCCCAATTGCAATGACCAGACATGGCTTTGGTGTTTGTCTGTAAACTTCTAAGACCCTTGGTAAATTCTTCCGATTTAAAACTCCAGTCACCAATAATGCGTCTGCATGCCTGGGCGAGCCAACAAGGACAATGCCAAAGCGCTCAACATCCCAACGTGGGGTCAGAATATCCAATATCTCAATATCACAATTATTGCATGGAGCCGCAGCAACATGAAAAACCCAAGGCGACTTTTTCAATCCCCACAGTTTAGCATTACCCATTTTTTGCACTCCTACAATCCATAAAATGCCAAAACCAAACCGAGTATCGACAAAATACCAATTCCTATCCAGAAAAACTTCAATGCCTGATCAATCCTCAATCTTGGATTTGTATTTTTTATTAGAATTATTAACACAATGATTAACAGAAATTTTAAGATTGCCCACCAATTGGCAAAACCACCCCAGACTAATGATATCAGAAATAAAGGTAGTGTAAAGAACATCATGGCGCGTGTTACCTTATACATAGCCAAGGCAACACCAGAATACTCGATATATGGCCCAGCCATGATCTCTTGTTCTGCTTCGGGAATATCAAATGGTACAAAACTCAATTTTGCCTGAGTAGATAAAAGAATTACGACCGCTGCAATCACGCCAGATAGTGAATATAAAAATGGCCCCGTGGCCTCTTGTGCAAGAATAATTTCACCGAATTTTATATTCCCTCCTGCCTTTAATATAACTATTGCCAATGCAAACAAAAATGGTAATTCATAGGCAAAATATTGGGTCATCTCTCTTGATGCGCCAACACTGGCCAAAGGATTTTTAGAAGCGGAACCGCCAATAATAATACCAATTGGAGCCAAGGCAAGAAGATATATAATAACGATCAAATCACCAACATATGAACTCGCAGGATTAAAGTTCATAGAGAATAACATGACAGCAAGAATCGACATCGACACAACACCAAGTAGTGGACCCAAGAAAAATAGTACCTTTGAGCTGCCTTCTGGAATTATCGTTTCCTTTAATAATAATTTCAAAAAATCTGCATACGGTTGGAACCATGGTGGACCAACACGCCAATGGATCCTTGCCGTAACTTTACGGTCTATCCAGGTCAAAAATAGACCAATAACTGCTGAAAAAATAAAACCAGGAAAGACAATAAACGAAAAAAGGATCCTCACTATGTTCATGCCTTTCTCCTGAAAAATGCGTCTTTTGAAACCATTCTCATGCCTATCTCCACTTTCTCGATCTCCTCCTCACTTAAGAATTGCAGTGCTCCCGAAGAACATGCTGCGACGCAACGAGGGCCGTCTTTTCGATCATTACAGAGACTGCATTTTTGAGAGACGTGTCGAATAAGTGGTGCGTCGATCACACCAAAGGGACATGCGAATGCACAACTCTGGCAACCAATACAGACCTGTGATGAACGGATCACCAAACCGGTTTCCTCGTCTTTTCTGATTGCCTCTACTGGACAGGAAGCAAGGCACAATGGTTCTTTACAATGTTTACAAGCAAGTGGTAGGTATGCTTCACCAGTGACATCGCCGTGTCGAATGCGCGCTTCACCCTTGAACGCAGCCTTACACGCTGCCTCACAGGATCGGCATCCACAACACAAATCGAGATCTAAAACTATCCTTTTCTGCACAGTTCCACCTCAGTTGGTATGAAATTTACAACGCCACTATCAATTTCAAAATCAAAGAGTCCCTTGATGTCTGGAGTTTCAGGAGGAACAGCAACAATACCCTGTGCAACATCGGTAGTCAATTTTACTACAATATCAACCTCTCCATCTTTTGATGTAACTGATACAACATCATTCTCTAATAGTCCCAATTCATGAGCATCCATAGGATTCATCTTCATCCTCTCCTTTTCAAACAACCCGAGAAAATTGTAGGCAATTTTTTCGCCAATTAATGTAAGGCTCCTTTTCTTTTTTGCTTGGATGCTTCTTTCAATAAGTTTACGTGCCCGCTCCATTGTATCGATTTTCATCTCAGGAGCTTTTAATGATTTACCCGTACCACGTACTTCGCTCACGAGCGTGAGTATCTCGTCAACTGTTCTCACTCCACTTGCTGGGGTAATCGTACCAGGTATGTGCTTTTTCCCAAAGGTAGTGAAAATAGTCCCACTTTTTTCCAGATTCAATGCTCCAGGGAGTGTCGTAAACGTATTGAATTTCAACGGCGAGGTTGATACCATATCTACTGCTTTGAGGTTCTTGTGGAATTGCGGATAATAATAAGGAAATAATTCTCCAAAATTAATTATATGTTTTATCTTCTTTTTCTTTACTAAATCTACAACTGAACCAAAATGTTGATTACCTTCAAAACCAGAAAATTCGACAAACGGAACAACCTGCTTACCGCTGAACGTACTCAACCGTGCCATTGACTCAGCCAAAAAGAGCGCATCATAGGTGTGACCGAAGGGAAGGACAGCGATGATAAAACCATGTGCTGCATTTTTAAAATTTTGTGAAATATCTTTAATGACTGATGCGGAAATACCAGTAACCGCCGGAATATCGATGCCATTCAGACCTTCTCGAGCAAGTGCACAGAATACAAGCGGTTCAGTGCCAACCTTCACTCTGAGGAAATCACTGGCATACACTGCAGTATGGGAGTTAATAGAATCAATCACAACAAGACGATGATTTCGATTACTTAATTTCCAGTTGATGAGTGATTGTGAAATCATGGGAGATTGGTTGAATGGATCGCCGAGGACAATAATCATGTTTGCATTACCGATAGAATCAATTGAAAAAGGTTTACTTAAAAATTGCTTCAAAAACGCCTCGGGTTCAAAATACGTTGAGGCGATATTTTCTACTCCCGCCTTTTCACAAAAACTAACGATAGATTGATATTCTTCGATGGTAATGTTACGGTCAAAGGTAACAGCAACCTTTTTGGGATGCTCAAATGCTTTTTTTAATTCCTTGGTAATTTTCTGCCAGTCGTATACTTTTCCATTTTTTAACGGCATCGATAAACGACGTGGGTGGTCTAAATACAATACAGCTGCACTTCCGCGAGGACATAATCTTCCTTCACTACTGCCATCATGGATATACTCAATTCCTTTCAAACCAAAATCATCAAAGATAATCCCAAATTCACATCCAAAACTGCAGAATGGACAGAGCGTCTTCTTAACAGTACAAAACGATTGCTCAATCATTTTCATAAAAACGGTTCCTCAATATCCTTTATATCGTGCCACGTCAATACCGGTCCATCTTTACAAACGTAGTATTTCCCGACACGGCAGTGATTACACTTACCAACACCACACGACATATTACTCTCCATTGATAGGTAGATATTCTCATGTTTAAATCCTGCCTCCACAAGACGCTGGGTAACGAATTTCAACATAATGGGCGGACCACAAACTACTGCAGGAGAAATATTCATATCTACGAGAATCTTATCAAGGATAACCGTGACTACGCCAAGCCTTCCTTGCCATGATTCATCTGCGCGCTCAACAACAAGTTCAATATCTACACCTTTTATTTTCTGCCAATCCGGTATTAAACGCCT
>LJNI01000138.1 GCA_001303225.1 candidate division TA06 bacterium DG_78
CAAGAACAATTAGAAAAACTGCGTGTGGAATTTGCCACACTCGAACCACGAGACTGGAACCGTAATCTCTACTGGTCATGGCTCTATGCACTCAAGACAGTAATTGCAGAATGTGGTAAAGGATACCAGACCTATCAGCAAACCGGAGCATGGCTTGACAGACAGCTCAACACAGCATTGGCATCCTGGGCAGCACTCAGGCACAATACGATTCTCTATGCAAAGCAGAGCTATACTCCAGTGCACGTCGGCATCACGAGTGTCGAGCCGACTCCACCACCTCCTCCGCCACCAAAAGGGCTTGTTGAACCCCTACCAGAATTTTACGCGAGGATACTAACCACTACCAAAATGGCATATAGTGGCCTCAAGGAACTCAATGTCTTAAATGCCCGATCTGAGACACGCCTTTCATCGCTCGTCACAACACTCGAACGGCTCTATGATCTATGTAAACGTCAGGTCGCTAACAAAGCTCTCACTCAGGAGGATAATGATTTCTTAGCTGCTTTTCCTGAAGCATTGAAGAGGGCTATTGGTGATGTCGATGATAAAGGATTAAAAACGACCATCATCGCTGATGTCCACACTGATTTAAACAGCAAGCTCACACTTGAAGAGGCATCTGGTTATGTTGATTTCGTCATCGTTGCGTATAAACGGGCAGAGGGTGATATCGTGCTCGCAGTTGGACCAGTGCTCTCCTACCACGAATTCAAGCATCCTATGGCTGACCGACTCACCGATGAAAAATGGCAGGAGATGCTGAGAGCAGGTCAGGCTCCAGCACAACCTCAGTGGATACACACCTATTTTGCACAGTAAGCGTACACTTCACCACCATGTCTACGTTGTGCTCTTGGATGAGGGTATTGCTCAACTAAGGAGTGTTCAGAAACTGAATCCAGATCGCGATCTCAAAAAACCATGTGTCTACGTGGGTATGACTGGTATTGCACCGTCTTTGCGTTTTAAGAAACACAAAGCAGGATACAAATCGAGCAGGTATGTGCGTACGTATGGGATAAGGTTGATGCCTGAATTATACGAGGCCTTGAATCCCCTCTCGTATGACGAAGCGGTCATTGCTGAACAGGGGCTGGCTCGTAAACTGAGGAGTGAGGGATATACAGTTGTTGGTGGGCATTGATGAGGACGGAAATGGTGCACCGGTGACACGGGGAAATGGAGAATGCGTAGGGCGTAGCCCCGCCCTTTCTGCGAAAAGGCGGGATGCTGGATTTTACGACCGCATCAAAGATGCGGGTAAAATTCGCAGGCGTAATGCGTTAAGTATAGAGCGACAATTTATGCAGCAATAACTTCGATAAATTTATCAACAATTTCCTGATCTAGCTGACTTCCCTTAACACGTATGAGCTCTTCAAGTGCCTCTTCTTTTGTTTTTGCACTTCGGTATGGTCGTTCCGAGAGCATCGCATCATACGTATCAGCGACCGCTATAATTCTCGCCAGTAAAGGAATTTGGTCTCTCTTGAGACCCTTTGGATAACCCTTACCATCAATTCGTTCATGGTGATGATAGATGATATCAAGAATATCCTCAAAGTCGCTCACTGTACTTAATATCTCTCTGGCAACGACTGGATGCATATTAATATACTGGCGCTCTTCTTTTGTGAGCGGCGCCTTTTTGTTCAGAATACCGTCCGGTGTTGCTATCTTTCCTATATCGTGAAGGAGTGCAGCCTGTTCTAAAATGGTGATGTCTGTCTGAGAAAGATTCAATGTTGTGGCAATTTTTACTGCATAATCTCGCACGCGTAAGGAGTGTCCTGCAGTATAGTGATCTTTCGCATCGATTGTCTTTGCAATCAGCTGGACAAATTCAAAGAAATTTTTGTTATACCGTTCAATAAGTTTTTCATGGTTCAACTGGGACTCGCTGAGCGCACCAAAAAACGTAGAAAACTTCGATAGAAATGTCCAGGCAAATGAGCTAGAAACAATAAAGATACCAACCGAGATAAATGGCCATGTGGCACCTGTTATTGTCGGTTTACCTCTCAAAATACCAATCAGGTCGAGCACACCACAAAAGAGACCGATGCCTATTCCGACAATCAACGGCGTGTAGTTAGGAACATATTTAACAGGTTTGATTACCTTTGTGCCTGATGTTTTTATTATTTGAATATATAAATAACTTGTAACAAATACGAGTAATATAATACACGGCACAAATAAAATACCTCTGCCAGCCCGTACCACAGTCACATATGTTGTTACTTGATTAGTAAGTATTAAGTTAGTAAATATTATCAGTCCGAGAATAATTGCAGTCACCACAGCAAGTGAGATTTTGATATCACGGTTTATCTTCTTTCTCAGCACAGTTGTTGAAAAAAGAGGCAGGGTATATAAATAACCAAAAATTCCAATGTTTTGAAATTTATCCCATAAAACAACTGACTGAACAGAGAAATTATGTATGAGTTGATATTGTCCGAAAAGAAAAACCGTGCCACAGAGAAAGAAAAGGGTTGCATAAAGGAAATCGATATTTCTTTTGCTCCTGAAATAGAGATACAACTGACTAATGAATAATGAGAGAGATACAACAAAGAAGCCAAATGTTATATTTCCTAATGTCATAATATCCTATCATAATAAAGGATTTTTTACAGTTTGTCAAGGAAGAAGTCTGGGTATAAGCACACGATTATACCTAGACACATTTAGATACTAAGTGTAGTCATCGTGCCAGTATCATTTTCTTGCTCACAGTGGTGTTACCTATCTGCAAAGGTAGATGTAAGTCCCCGAATGTACTGGCTGGCTATGATTATCAACAACAGACCAGGTAATGCTGATCTATACGAAGATCAAAAAGAACCGATTAGGAATCATAGAAAAATCTTCTTTTTATTTATTATTTAATAGTATTTCTTAATGTATTCTCTCCAGGCAGGATTTTTACTGAGGACAGCAAATGCTGCCCGACGTGCTGCATCTTCATTGAGTGCCTGTATTTTTTTGAGAAAGGTCGTCATCGTATCGAACACCTCATCAAAAGGTCGAAGAGTACCATCTTCACCAGCACAGTATTTGCAGTAGTCTTGACTCGTGTCACCCTTTGGTGAATCCTCTGGACGACCGAGAAGCATGCCGCAACTCATACACAGTTTCTTTTTTTTGCGTATTTCTTTTTTTCTTTTCTTTTTCTGAAAAACAATAGTACCACAAAGAAAAGAAATCAATGCCTGGATAAATTTTTCAGAAATTTTCTCTTTGTCGAGCATATAATCACCGAGAAACGCCATGTACATCAATACACCTTGCCACAACATGGTTCGCATAAGGCCATGGTCAGACCATCTGTTAAAAGCCTCGACTAAATAGTAATTAATAACTGACAACAAACAAATGATTTCTTGTTTCGTATCATCAGCAAAATCCGAGAAACCAGAAAAGAGCGCTTTAAAAAGAGGCCACTCGTTCTGTACTGTTGTGAAGTGTTGTGCAAGGAATATCTCAAGAGTATTACAATCGCGGTAGGTTCTGTAAAGACTATTGGTTACCCTGAGAACCAGCCGTTTCACAACTGCCAATACCAGATCATCACGATTTTTAAAATGAAAAAAAATCGTGCCGTGCGCAATATTGGTTTTTTTCGCTATCATAGCAGTCGACGCCTTGAAATTACTTGTGATAAAAGCAGATTCAGCCACCTCGAGAAGCTTCTCTCTGGTTGCCTGTTTTGTCATATTTCGTTTCATTAAACCTTCTTCTATAAATGAGCAAATACTCAATGAGTATATACTCAATTATAATGATAATACAACATCTGTCAAGGAGTAATGTAATCATGCGTAAAGCGTAGGCCATTCAGCGTATTGCTGGGTCAAAAACTTGACTTTGTACTACGAGTGCATAGAATAGATGTATGAGTCAAATTAGGACATTACGAAGCAAGGATTTTAATGACTTCTTAGTCATAGTGGCGAATGCTTATCCTGGCTTTAAAATTGATACTGATGAAAAAATTGCAAAGCTTAAAAAACGGTTAATAAAATTACAAAAGTACGATCCAACCGTTAATTTTTATGGGTTATTCCGACACGGCGAGCTCTTAGGTGGCATGCGTTTCCACGATTTTACCATGAATCTGTTTTCTATAAAGACAAAGGTTGGCGGCATTGGCTTGATAGCAGTCGATTTGCTTCATAAAAAAGAGAAGGTTTGCAAAGAACTCGTCAGCTATTTCTTACATCACTACCAGAAAAAGGGTGCGTGTCTAACTGCACTGTATCCATTCCGTCCTGATTTTTATCGTAATATGGGATTTGGTTATGGAACAAAGATGAATCGGTATAAGGTAAAACCACGTAATTTACCGCGAGGTGATTCGAAAGACCATATCACATTTTTACATAAAAAAGATATGCAGGCAATTATCGATTGCTATAATAGGTATTTCAAAAAAACTCACGGAATGATGGAAAAAACTAAGTTCGAATTGGGTTGGCTCACTAATCCGACTATGAAGGTTGTCGGCTATAAATCTAAAAATAAAATTTGGGGGTATGTTGTTTTTTCTTTTAAACCAGAAACGGCAGATAATTTTATCTCGAATAACATTCACATTAAAGAATTGATATATGAAAGCAAAAAGGTCTTTTCAGAATTACTCACCTTTTTACATACACAAGCAGATCAAATTAGCCACATTATTTTCAATACGCAGGACGAGTTTTTCCACCACCTACTCTCAGATCCTCGTGACCCCTCATATACCCTCTTTGAACCAGTAGCTCATGAAACGAATACTCAAGGGATTGGTATTATGTACAGGGTCATTGACACAAAAGGTATATTCAAGATTTTGAAAAGTCACAATTTTGGAAACCAAACGTGTGTGTTAAAAATATCAATTCATGATAGCTTTTTAAATAATAATGATGGAAGCACGCGCATCCATTTTATTAATGGAAAACCACACCTACTGACCAAAGGTAAACATGATGTTGAGATTCATCTCAACATTTCTGATTTCTCTTCTCTTATAATGGGTGTGGTTTCTTTTAAGCGTCTGTATGAATATGGTCTAGCTGAAATCTCTCATACGGAATATATAAATGCTGTAAATAGATTGTTCATGACAGATGAGAAACCTCAGTGTACAACACTTTTTTAAAGGACCGAAATTAAATAGACAGATACGCAGGGATTGTAGTATCTCTCAGTATCTTACTTAGTAGTCTTCTTCTGTATCATCAGTGTAGTGCGCAAAGAGATCCTTATCAACGTTACTATCAATGCTTTCTTCAGAAGGCGCAAATAGCTCCTTCTCTGCGCCACAGTCTGGACAACACCAATCGCTCGGCAGACTCTCGAATGGTATATTCGCTTCAATACCATTATCAGGGTCACCAATATTGGAGTCATACATATAGCCGCAGACTATGCATTGCCACATACCCACTATAAACCTCCTTCACATGCAGAACATAATATTAAAATAGCGTACCTTGTCAAGGGAAAAGTGCATCGTCTCAAATTGAAGAATTTTATCCTTTCTGTCGGTCTGGCAATTTAAAGCGTGCCTGCTTCCACTGGACGAGATACCGCTGAAATGTTTCTGCAATATTGGGGTCGTCGGCTCGAACGTCCATCGATTTAATTTTATTTTCAAAGTATTTGCCAATTAATCCAACAGGAAGCGTTATGATGCCAAAGATGAAAAGAATAGTAATATCCTGTACAAAATACATGACAACTGCGATAATAAGCAACCCAAATAAAATTAAATACAAAACCGCTAATTTCATATTGAGATTGATTACGTCTTTTACTGCCAAAAGGTCATGGTTTCACTGAATTACCCCTTTTGTCTTGCGATAGACCTCTTGGATTTTAAAAATTCATATCAATTGCTATCAAAAGGCTAATAATCAAAACGTATAGAGAAATTTCAGCCGCTGATATCTCCTTTTAATGTATAAAAAAAGCACAAAAGTATACAGAATCAACATATTTTGTCAACCATACATATACCCTCTTGTTCTCATCTGTGTTGACATACATTTTTTACCTT
>LJNI01000027.1 GCA_001303225.1 candidate division TA06 bacterium DG_78
AGCAAGATTCAATTCTTTTTGTGTCCTTGAAACAACATATACTTCTAAACCGTGATGACGTGCAATTTGAATCACAATATGGGCAGACGATCCAAACCCGAATAACCCGAGTGTACCTAACTGCCTGAGCCCTGTTTTTTGAAACGCCTGATACCCAATAACACCAGCACATAAGAGCGGTGCCACCTCAGTATCTGTATAGTTTTCTGGGAGAGCATATGCGAAATCTTCCTCAACGATTGTATATTCTGCAAAACCACCATCAGCATCATACCCAGTGAATAGTGCACTTTTACACAAATTTTCTTTACCTACTTTACAGTATTTACATCTCCTGCAGGTTTTAAATAACCACGGAACACCAACCCGGTCACCTAAATGGTAATGGTACGCATTTTTTCCTATTCTGTCTACTGTGCCGACAATTTGATGACCGATGATTACCGGCATTTTGTGCGCTGGTAATTCACCTTCAGCAATATGAAGATCAGTCCTGCAAACACCACAGACATGTATTTTTATCCTTATTTCATTTTCCTTTGGTTCAGGAATAGGTACGTCCTTCATTTTTAATGGGTGCTTTTCGAGTGGCTGCTGTTGCTCTAACACCATTGCCTTCATATTCAATTATATAAAATTATAAGCACAAGTCAATTCTGATCCCCGTTAGATGTAATTACATCTAACGGGGTTGACTTTTGATTATTTCCAGGTATTATAATTAAGTATGCTTTTGTATGTCTTAATCGCCCTGTCTGTCGGCATTGAGGGTGGATACAACTTTTCTGCTGTTGGTTTTGACAACCTACATTCTGGACCAGTGCTGAGCATATATTCATACCTTCAAAAGTACGTGGCGATTTTCACCGGTTATAGAATTCGGTGCTGAATACATGACAAGAAACCTCAATACAGCGAAGGAATCTGGCTATGTTTTCACGTACGGTATTGGTCTTGTAATCAACTTCACTGTTGACCGTCTCCGTATATATCCAAAATTGTGTTATGATGGTATTACCGATTTCAAAGAACACGCAGGTTTTATTGGAATGAAAATAGGAATTGCTTATGACATATAGGTGCACAGGGCGAAGAGCGTATAGCGTACTGCGTAGGGCGTACGGCGTATTGTGTTTTATAATAGCAGTTGTTTTACTACTCACCTTTTGTGACAATCGCATCATTGAGCGAGCAACGATTAATTATTTCCCTTACGAAGAAGGTAATTGGTGGCGTTATCTTGGTGATAGTGACACATTACTCGTTGAAGTCGAGCCTTCAGACACACTCCTTCAAACTGAAGTCACCCCAGTAAGTTTTGGTGGCAATATTAAGTATTTTGTAGAAGACGATAGAGCTCTTTCTGAGTATGTTAATATCGTATATAATTTCTCAGGCGATGATTATACGATAATCGAAAATTTTATAACGAGAATTGAATTACCCCTCGTATACGATAATGTCTATCAAGACTCGCTCATCGACTCTCTCAATGTTTTTGGTCAGTGGGTAACAGCACAATACCGCATGAGTGGTGCAATCTCTGAATGGGAAAATACTGATATCACAGAAGTCTTCGATACTTTGTATTCAGAAGCGGGTTACAAAATCGAACTCGTAACTATTTATAATCTCACTTCACAAGATACGACAATAACTGACACAACTTATCTGGAAGAATATTATGTGCCGAATAAAGGCCTCGTTCGATTCTATGATGGTGAAACCTGGTACGACCTCATCGAATATGAAGTTCGTTGAACTTCGATTACAGTGATTAAAAATAGATTACAGTGATAATTCATATTTGAAATTACGAAGAAATTTTTCTAAGCACCTTCTTACAATATACAAAACTCTCTATAATTCATTCGGACCCCAAGACTGGTGGCCTGGTGATTCACCATTTGAGATCATAATCGGTGCAATTCTCACTCAGAACACGAACTGGCGAAATGTCAGTAAGGCAATCAATAACATTAAAAGAGCACGACTCTTAGAACCGAAAAAACTACTGAAACACAAAAGAGTGATTCCGCGATTAATACGGCCATCTGGTTTTTACAAATTGAAGAGCCAAAGGCTCATTGGCTTTTTGAATTATTACATAAAAAACTATCAGGGTTCTGTTGAAGAAATGGACAGGCAGAAAACAGAAATTTTAAGAAAAGAGCTATTACAGATTTCAGGTATTGGCAATGAGACTGCTGATGCAATCCTTCTCTATGCACTGTCGCGACCAGTATTTGTCGTCGATACATACACGCGCAGAATATTTTCCCGCCATAAGATTTTTAACTACCACGTACCGTATGATGAAATTCGGTATTTCTTTGAAATAAATCTACCTAACGATGTGCAACTCTATAATGAGTACCATGCGTTGCTTGTGAAATTAGGCAAAGAATATTGTAAGATAACGAAACCGCTGTGTAATACATGTCCTATCCGGGATATCAAGACCTGGATATCAGGTTACGTAATTCAATCCGAGTGCAATCCGTTCAGATGAACCCAGATATCCGTATTTGATGAGGAGTGCGCCGATCTCGAGGTACAATCCCTTGGTCATCAGTAATTCAAGAGAGAATCCGAGAGACAAGCCTGACCACGCGCCTAATTGATAACCTGTCTGGTAACCTGCCATAATAGCAAATCCAGAAATTCTCTCACCACTCAGCTGTTCCATAAATTCTGGCGCACGGATACGGACCTCACCACCAACTGAAATCGTTGGGTCGATATCCGGATAGATTGAATAATCAATACTCAGGGTGAACTGATTTTCCCAAAAAGGAAACTTAAATGCAAAACCTTGTCTGAAATTGACTGGTGGCCATTCCCATTTTTCAATGAACCTACGGGGCGTGCCGACATTTCTTATTACTGTCCCAAAGTAGAAGTACTTGATAGGATTAAGAATGACACCAAAATCAGCGAGTACTCCATAGGTGCTGTAGCGGTATAATTGACTCCGCACTATCTTCACTGTACCACCGAGTGAAACAAATTTTTTCTTTCCAATTGCCTTACCGTAACCGACATTCAAGAGCATATCATAATTCTTGAATTCACTACCTTGTTCACCCCGTTCCGAGTATTCGATATCAGATGATGTAAGGTATGACAGCCCAACACCAATACCTCCATACTTTCCAATCGGAATTGCCGAGCTGAGATTATAGTAACCAAAGTAGACCAGGTGATTCATAGCCATACCAGAAACGTAGTAGCTACTAACAATACCGAGTCCTGCAGGATTCCAGAATATTGCATTACCATCGTCGCTCAATGCTGTAAAGGCGTTACCCATTGCAACTGGCCGTACGCCAACACCGAGTTTGAGGAATGTGTAACCCGTAGCACCTGGATCAACAAGCTGACTGAAAAGAGCTAACGGTAATAAACAGAGTGCACATATCATTTTATGAGGCATATCTTCTTGCCTCTTTCTGAAGGATCCCACTGTATACGAGGCACTCCCAGAGTCCGTGATAGTACACGATAGGGAGAGACACCCGTAAAATTTTACTTAAATTTATCCTTCAACTTTGCCATAACTTTAGGAAATGTCGTGTATTCCATATCAGCGAGCGGTAAGCGCTGTGGTTCGAACGGACCATGCCTGCGAATATAATTGGCAATCTCATTTGCCTGTTGTCTCGCTAAGTCATAGCTCGGATCAGCAAACATGTCACGAGGACCGATGAGTGTACCATTTGTTACCTGAAAACCGAGCGCGATGACTCGCGGTGGTCCATCAAATCGTGTGGGGTTTGCGTCGCAGACCGGAACTGGCATAAATGGACCCCAGTGTGAACCACGCATCCAACCTGCCACCATGTGGGGCATTGCGAATGGTTCTAACACCTCACCAACAGCTGGAAGTCCACTCTGACACCGAACAATCATGACTGGATCATCTTTACCAACATATCGTCCAGCCATAAGATTCACCTTTTGGGTCGATGTTGTCGCTGCAATTTCACCGCTCTTCTTGTGTATACTGTTGATAATGTAGTGTTCTGATGCTCCGATGAGAAGGAGCAGGTCATATATATCCTCGGGTGAGTTCAACTTCACCTTCTTGTTCCCAAACACATCGAGCACCTCAAAGGTAAACCCCTCATGCATTGATGGATCAATGATTAAACCAATGGTGTTGAAGGGATCGGCAAACATTTTATACAACGGCATATTCCAGGCACCAGGTGACGTCTTATCTGCAGCAAAGACAATGACTGGTTCACTCTTACGCTCTTCGAAAGTCATTTCTGCAACACCCGGACCCATACCCTTGACATTACCGGAAAATGCATCAGAGAGTATATCCTGACCAGCACCATACAGTTTCATTTCTTTGGCGAGATTAGTGCATTCGATAAATATATCCCAGCACATTTTATGAATCTCTTGTGCGTCAGCTCCGAGCCGGTGGGTCAAGATGAGTTCAAGGTCATCACCACAATTCGAAACATGAAAATCAACGATAGTGCCTTTTTTCTTGGGCCCTTCGAGCAACTGCATTGCTTTCGTCAATATATTAGGGTGTGAACTCGAATGACCGACATAACCTCCGATATCAGCCTTTATAACACTGATAGTTATTTTGTCCATTATATTCCTCCTCTCAGTCAGTTTGCACAGGAATTATAATCGAAAATACTACGGTGTCAATGCCAGAAGCGATTTTTTTGTTGTAATTTTAATAAAATCACGATAATCAGAGATAAGGTTGACATGAGATTTTTTTTTGCTATAATAGTGTCATCTTCGACCTATTTGCAGGTATAGGATTTTCAATCCTATACCTTTGATTACGGTGATGTCTTTAAGATTACAGCGATGACCAGAAGTTGAGTATCATCGTAATCTATGTTTTAATCATTGTAATTAAAACTGAACGAAGTGAGGTTATTTGATTGTCACATATGAAATCTCGTCACTATGTTAAGGAGGAAACATGAAAAAGATCCGAGAATTGGACTACTCTGAACTACGGTGGCAGTGTAATCCGAAAATTCTCAAGTTTAAAAGCATCAAGGATTTAAGTGTCTGTGAGGGTATCATTGGCCAACCAAGGGCAATCGAGGCAATTAAACTCGGTATCAATGTGACGTATCCAGGCTACAATATATTTATAACCGGACCTGTTGGTACTGGCAGGACGACTGCTATAACAAAGCTTTTAGAAGAACTAAAGGTAAAAAAAGGAGACCTAAAAGACTTGATCTATGTAAATAATTTCAGGAATTCGGACATGCCAAAACTCATAGAACTTCCGAGTGGTGAAGGCAGAGATTTCAAGCAAGCGATGTTCAATTTAATTAATAATTTAAAAAGCAATATCCCACAAGTTTTTAACAGCGAAGAATATCAAAAGAGAAAACAGAATATTGTCGATAAATATGAAAAGCAACACCGCACATTACTGAAAGATTTCGAGGAGCGGGTCGAACGTCAAGGGCTCAAAGTTATTCAAATCCAGATGGGACCATTTGTCCGGCCAGCAATCGTCCCCATCATCGATGGTAAACCAATAAGCTTAGATAAGTTCGGAGAAATGCTCAAAGCGGGCAAGGTAAGTGAAGAGGAGTATAATAAGATAAAAGATGAAATCCACCAGCTGGAAAGTGATATGGCGTCTATCTATAGTAAGGTAAAGGAAATACAAGAGGCAGCAAATAACGAAATAATAAAACTCAATGAGTGGATGGTTAAACCAGCTGTTTCACAGCTCATCCAGGCTATTAAGAAAAAGTTCCCAGGTAAGAAAATCGAGGAGTATCTCGACGATGTACTCCACTCGATAATGAGTGATCTTGAAAGATTTTTAAAAAAAGAAACAAAAGACGATGAATTTAGAGAATACCTCGTTAACGTACTCGTCAATAATGCAGAAACCAAAGGCGTACCAATCATTTTTGAAACAACACCATCCTATAAGAATCTTTTTGGCACGATTGAGAGGCACACTGTTGGGCCAGGCGTCGTTATAAGTGACTTTCTCAATATCAAAGCAGGTTCACTCTTGCGTGCGAATGGTGGCTATTTGGTAATCAATGCATTCGACGCGCTGACTGAGCAAAGCGTGTGGCAGACGTTGAAAAGGACACTGCGTAACGGAGTAGTCGATATTCAGGCATTCGATCCTTTCTATATTTTTTCAACAACCGCCCTCAAACCCGAACCAATAAGTATCGATGTAAAGGTCATTATGATCGGAACACAGTGGCTGTACTATCTCCTCTACTCGTGGGACGAGGATTTCAAGAAGATATTTAAAGTCAAAGCAGATTTCGATACAGTAATGGATAAGAGTGCTGAAAATATCAATGAGTACGCATCATTCGTAAAATCGATATGCAATGCAGAGGGTCTTTTACCATTTACAAAACAAGCGATCGCTGAAATTATTGAATACAGCGTACGTATTGCTGGAACAAAGGATAAACTCTCGACGAGATTTCATATGGTTGCTGATATAATACGGGAGGCAGATTATTGGGCACGACAAGAGAAGAAAAAAGAAATCCAACCACGTCATATTGAAAAAGCAATTCAGGGCTGGCGCCGCAGGGTGAATATGTATGAGGATAAAATTCAGGAGCTGATAGAAAAAGATATCCTCATGATCCAAACGAAAGGAGAGGTAGTCGGTCAACTCAATGGGCTCTCAGTGTATCAACTGGGGAGCTATTCATTTGGCAAGCCGACAAAGATAACCGCCAAAGTATCATTAGGGAGAACAGGTATCATCAATATCGAACGCGAGGCTAATTTAGGAGGTCGTACGTATAATAAAGGTATTTTAATCCTCAGCGGTTTTTTGCGATCACGGTATGCCCAGAATCAACCAATGGCTATTGACGCAACCTTAGGTTTTGAACAATCGTACAGTGAAGTCGATGGAGATTCTGCATCGAGTGCTGAAGTCTATGCCCTCTTATCTGCTCTCTCAGACTTACCGTTGTCTCAGGAAATTGCAGTAACCGGCTCAGTCAATCAGAATGGTGAAATCCAACCAATCGGCGGCGTTAATGAAAAAATCGAAGGATTCTATGAAGTCTGTAAAGCAAAGGGGTTTAATAAAAAACAAGGTGTTATTATCCCTGAGGCAAATATCGACCACTTGATGCTCAAACAAGAAATTGTCGATGCGGTTAAAAAGAACCTATTTCATATCTATACAGTGAAGACAATAGATAAAGGAATTGAAATCCTCACTGGTGTCAAAGCAGGTAAACGTACGAAAACGGGTTGGCAGAAAGGCAGCGTCAACTATCTTGTTGAGAAAAAGATGAATGAATATGCAGCGAAGATGAAAGGATTTGCTAAAAGCAAATAAAAAAGGGGGCACAAGCCCCCTTTTTTATCGCATGCGGTAGACTGCAGGTCTAACCTTCTTGAAAATCTTGGGATAGCGGTTGATGATAATATAGACTGATCGCTCTGGATCTTTTCTGTGAAATTTATAACCCCGCTTCTTGAGTCTCTTAGTAATCTCACGGTAGTGCATTGCCTTTTTTGTTCTCTTCAAAATATCAGCAGTAAGCTCTCTGATTGATGGTTTTTTCTTTTTTCTCCTAATCTTTTTTTTCTTCATCCTCTTAATTTTTTTCTTTCTCTTCTTTTTCATTTCTCCTCCTTTTTACAAAATATTTAATCCGAAAAAAGTACAATGTTAAGTATCTTTTCAGGCACGTATATTGTCTTTTTTATCTTTTTATCCTTTAGATGACGTTGTATTTTCTCATCATCGAGTGCCCCTTTTATTACTTCTTTTTCACCCACACCTCTTGCTAATTCTAAATGTGAACGCACTTTACCATTGATTTGTATTACCACAGTAATACTTTTGCCGTCAATATAATTTTTGTCATAGTCAAGCCAGTTCTTTTTCACCAAAGTTCCTCTACCTCCAATACTTGACCATAGTTCGTCCGCCAGATGAGGTACGAATGGTGAGAGTAAGTTGATCAGTACGTAGACACCATATCCAAACACATCGCTCCTTTTTTGCCAACCATACAATTCATTCAAGAGCTCCCACAGTGCTGCTATTGCAGTATTAAATTTAAATGACTCCAAATCATTTGTGACCTTTACTATCGTCTGGTTGATTTTAATAAAGAGGTGTTCTTCATCCTGTGACAATTTTTCTGGTTTAGTCTGAGTAATCGATGATTTATTTTCTATAACGAGACGGTACATTCGATTAATAAACCTCTCAGCACCGATAACTCCTTCATTACTCCATTCCATCTCTCTCTCTGGTGGCGCAGCAAAAATAATGGCTAGACGGGCAACATCAGCGCCGCGTTGCTTAGCAAACTGCCCAATAGGGACTATATTACCTTTTGATTTCGACATCTTCACGCCGCCTTTCAACACCATTCCTAAATTAAAGAGGTTTTTTGTCGGTTCATCAACTGGAATAAAACCCGCATCAAAGAGAACCTTGGTAAAGAATCTAAAATATATCAAATGTCCTGTAGCGTGTTCACTACTACCGCCTATGTACTGATCAACGGGAAGCCATGTATCAGCATTTACTTTCGAACAGAATTCTCGATCATTCTTTGGATCCAAGTAGCGGAGAAAATACCATGACGAACAGACAAAGGTATCCATAGTATCAGGATCCCGTTTTGCCTCTGCATTACATGTTGGGCATCTGGTATGAATAAAGCTTTCGACCGCGGCAAGTGGTGACTTGCCTCGTGGTACAAAATCGGTGACTTCCTTCGGAAGGAGAACAGGTAATGCACTCTCAGGGGTCGGAACAGTACCACATCTATCACAATAGATGATAGGTATTGGTGCACCCCAATATCGCTGGCGTGAAATCAACCAATCTTTTAATCTATAATTGACGCTCGCACCGCCGAGCTTTTTTTGTGCTAAAAAGTCAGTAACCGCAGCAATGCCCTTTTCCGAATTCATGCCAGTAAACTGTCCTGACTGAACCATGACACCGGGTTCTTCATAGGCGTGTTCCATGGTATCCAATTTCAATGTTTCACCAGGCGGGTTGATGACGATTTTGATGGGAAGATTGTACTTGCGAGCGAATTGGAAATCGCGTTCATCGTGAGCCGGCACCCCCATAACAACTCCACTCCCGTATTCGTATAGAACATAATCGGCAACAAAGATTGGTATTTTTTCATTATTTATTGGGTTTATTGCATGACAACCTGTAAAGATTCCATCTTTTTCTTTTTCAATACGTTCTCTGTCTGTCTTCTTTGTCGCTTCTTTAACGTACTTTCGTACTTCATCTTCAGTTGAATTTCCCTTGATAAGATCATCGATCATCTGGTGTTCAGGTGCTACTGACATAAATGTCACACCGTAAATTGTATCTGGCCTCGTTGTAAACACATTGAACACCGCGTCTTTACCCTCGACCTTGAACACAATGTCACACCCCTCGCTTTTTCCGATCCAATTTTTCTGTATGATCTTTACATTCTCAGACCAACCACCAAGTTTCTCAAGATCTTTGAGTAATCTCTCCGCATATTCAGTAATTTTAAAAAACCACTGTTTCAATTTTTTCTTCTCAATTACAGCATCACAACGATAACACTTTCCTTCATCAACCTGTTCATTCGCCAAAACAGTAAGACAACTAGGACACCAATTTACATATGCTTCTTTCTTATAAGCGAGTCCTCTTTTATACAAGAGGAGAAACATCCACTGGGTCCATTTATAATAATCAGGAGAGCAGGTTATGATTTCTCTCTCCCAATCATAGCTGATCCCAAGTAATTTCAATGATGCATCCGAAATCTGAATATTTTCCATAGTCCACTTTTCAGGATGTACGCCAGCTTTAATCGCTTGATTTTCCGCTGGTAACCCAAAGGCATCCCACCCAAAGGGATGGAGCACATCATATCCTTGTCTCATTTTAAATCGAGCATAGACATCACCAATTACATAATTTCTACCTGTTCCCATGTGAATGTCGCCAGATGGGTACGCGAACATTACGAGGTTATAAAATTTGTTTTTGGGATCGTTGTTGGTGACAAACACGTTTTGCTCATCCCAATATTTTTGCCACTTCTTTTCTACACTACTATGGTTATATTTCATTATGGTGCTAAAGTCAGTGAGGCAAAAATTATTATTTTTCTGGTAGAGAGTCGAGTATTTCGGCACCACATTTTTCGCAGTACCATGAATCTGCGGTATTTTTAAAACCACATTTTGGACACGTAACAGCCTTCTCTTCTTTTGCCTCTGCTGGTTCTTCCGGAGGAGAATCTTTCTTCTGTCGAGCTTCTGGCTTCACGGCTTCTTCAGGTACTAAGAGTTCATCAAGTTGTATGCCATCTGGAGGTTTTTCTTCTAGGATGTGTTCTTCGATCTGAATATCTGTTTCCTTTTTTGGTTCAGCCTCTTTCTCGAGCTCGAGGCTTTCCTCAATACCCTTAATTTCTACAAAATCTTCGTAGTACTTTATCTGTTCTTTTATTTTTTGCAAATTTCCAGCTATCGAGTTTAGTTGCACTTTATTTTCTTCACTCGCTTTCTTAAAAGCTCCATCGTCGTATTCACCAATTGAATAGCGCAACTCCATTTCTTCGTTTTTTAATTTTATTTCCTTTTCTTGCTCAATTAACTTTTCTTCTTCGCCCTTTAAACGGGTTATATCTTCTTTGATAAGATCAGTGTATTCGGCAAGACTGCTCTCAATCTTCTTCAGTTTATCATCATATTCCCGTTTGACCTTATTATAAACTTCATTACTGACGGTGGCCTTTTTTTCCTCAATCTTCTCCAACTTCTCTATCACACTGGAACGCTGTACCTCGACTTCTCTCAGCTTACGCCATTTCTCTTCCATATAAAACTCCTTTACTAAACAAATTTGTCTTGGTAAGCAAAAAGAGTTCCACCATGAGATCGGCAAAATAGGAACTTCTCTTTATCTTTTTATCAATTATAGCCAGATCATCAAGAATATCTTTCATGTAGCTACCAGTATGCACATCTGTTCTTGTCTTAAAGTACTGTACTAAGCCCCTCGTGAGCACATCAACGATCTCGGCGTAAGAATGCAAATATGGTCTCAACTCCTCAAATCGTTCAAGCGCTTCTGTCTTTGCTTCTAAAAATGTATCAACCAATGAATATTTATCGAAATCACATAGTCCCTGTGCGAGATTTTTAATTCCTTCAGAACTCAGTGTTTTCGCCTCATAAAGGTAATTATCGATTTTCTCAAATTCATTTTTTAACCCAGTAATGTCATTTCTAAATTCCTCTTCTAAATAGTGTACTATTGATGCAGATAAATTGAGTCCATCACGTTTATTTTTTCTAACAATCCACTTATGAATATGTTGTCGATCTGGTACAAGCGTCACGTGCGTGGCTTTTGTGAATGAACCGCTTAGCTTTTTAGACTTGTAGCTATATTTCTTCTTACCTTTCGGTATTGCGTATGTCATAATGACACAATTCGTGACATCAATTTTACTCATTGCCTCTGCAAATGTAACTAAATCTCTATCACCTACCTCTTCAAGATGTTTTATAATAATAAGTCTCCGTGGCGAACCAAACGGTGTAATATAGAACCTTGGTACAATATCTTCAAATGGCGTTTCAGAGAGTGAAAATGTCTCGAGGTCAAACGACTCATTTACGCCAATGGTTTTTTTAACGGCATTAATAGCATTGTCTATGAGCAAAAATTCGTCACCGATAAACAAATACTGATTTGAAATCTCACCTCTTTTTAGTGTATTACGTAGTGCTTGATCCGTCATAGTGTTATTTTATACAAATTCCACATCCTGTCAAGTAGCAATTCATCTACACCACTTTTCTTTATATTATCATGAGAAAGTTTTATGACCAACGTCCAGGAATGTTCTTTTTGCAGAATGTACATTTCCCATTTTGGATATTGATTGTTTTAATATCATACCCTCTTCGTTCAATAATTACCATGCCACATTGCGGACAGTAGGTACTCTCCTCTGCAATGCCAGGGACATTGCCGATATACACATACTCCAGACCAACGTTGTGGGCAATGTGTGCTGCTCTTTTAAGTGTTTCGACCGGTGTGGGTGGGATATTTTGGAGTTTATATTGAGGATAAAATCGCGATAAATGAACTGGCGTTTCTTTACCTAATTGTTGTTTGACCCATGAGAATAGCTGTTCGAACATATCGTCTGTATCATTCTTAGTTGGAATAACAAGATTGGTTATTTCAAACCATACCCCCTTTTCCTTCAACATTTTCAATGTCTCGAGCACTGGTGAGAGTGTACCACCTGTTATGTCTTTATAGAAATCATTACTATAACCCTTGAGGTCAATGTTGGCACCATCAAGATATGGTATCAATCCAGACAAAGGATCTCTGTTTATATAACCATTCGAGTGGTAGATATTAAGCACACCCTTATTTCTTGCAATCTTTGCCGTCTCGAGCATATACTCATAGAATATAGTAGGTTCAGTATAGGTGTAGGCAATCGTAGGTGTTTTATGTTGTAATGCTAAATCAACGAGCTTTTGAGGCGAGACATGATAATTAATAGTTTCATCAGGCCGTGCTTGAGAAATATCCCAGTTCTGGCAATTTTTACACGTAAAATTACAACCAGCAGTAGCTATTGATAATGCAGTCGTGCCAGGCACAAAGTGGAAGAGTGGCTTCTTTTCTATCGGATCAATGTGTACTGCACAAGGATTAGAATGAACCAATGTATAGTATTCACCATCGCGATTTTCACGAACACGACAGAATCCCCTCTTACCCTTCGTGACGATGCAAACACGTGGACAGAGGAGACACCGGACTTTCTTGTTTGTCAGTTTTTCGTAATAGAGAGCCTTTTGTGCCTTTATGAAGCCGTATTGTGCCTCCTGGGCTTCAGCAAATCGTGTCAATTTTGGTAGAATGAGCCCACTCAGTGCAAGCATACTACACCGCTTTAAGAAATCACGCCTCGATAGTGTCTGCTCAAAGATAAGATTCATAGTGTATTATAATTGATAACAAACTATTGTCAATTATCCACCCTACACTATTTGACTCAATGTTAAACCTATTGGTTTAATGAATCCAGAGACACTATACATCGAGTACTGGTAAATTAGTATCCCTATCTTTTTTTCGCTTCAGAATTCCCGTGAATGGAAAGATAACTATTTCACAGGTTGCAGGAACAGTTGCCTGAACCAAATGACCACCGACAGCATCGAAGTCTCTATTCGTTATGGTGACGTGGCAGTGAACTATTATGTCACCACTATACGTCGAAATATTACCGATGAAACTCGTAAATTCATATTCACCCTCAAAAACCTTTTTTATGTATGTTCTTTGGTCGACATCGAAATAACCGAGAACTACACTACTCCCCACTCCGAGACCAAAAAAGAATGCACCATTGATTTTTTGATTCTCGGCTGCCTTTTTTAATGCGGTAATAATCTCATCATTCTTGTGTAATCGTAAAACATAATAATGGTCAAACTTTTTTATGAGCATTCATCCTCCCATTATTCTATTATAGTGAAAATCTGATTGAATTCAATAATTTCACATTTCAGTGTCTTCCTTACTTGACTTCCTATGTGTCACAGCTATACTTGCTCTGTGGAAAGTATTATTAGGAAAATTGGCCGAGAAGAGCTCGAAATGCTCTTCCAAATGGCTAGCTCACTCTCTTCGACTCTGGAACTCTCAAAGATACTGAATATCATCATCGAAAGTGCGAAAACGTTACTCAAGGCAGAAGCTGCTTCATTGCTGTTATTAGATGAAGCAACTGACGAGCTGTATTTTGCCAGTGTAACCGGTGATGTATCAGAACGGTTAAAAAATCTTACGGTACCATTAGACAAAGGTATTGCGGGTGCGTGTGTACGCACTGGAAAGGTAAAGATTGTGAATGATACTTCACATGATCGAGATTTTTATCCACAAATCGATAAGCAGACTGGGTTTGAGACAAAATCGATTATCGCAGCACCACTCACCATCTCAGGAAAGACAATCGGTGTTATTGAGGTCCTCAACAAAAAAAATAATAAACAGTGGACCGACGAAGAGAGAGAGCTGTTAGTTATCATCGCACTCCAGTCGGCGCAGGTTATCCAAAATGCTCAGACACACCTCCTTATGTGTGAACAACAAAATTTGTTAAGGAGTGAAATCGATGCACGTTATGCAATCATCTCTACGAGCACACAACTCAAAGAGGTACTAAAACTCGCTGAGAAAGTTGCCGCGAGTGCTACTACTGTTTTACTCATCGGTGAAAATGGTACTGGTAAAGAATTAATCGCGCGCTCTATTCACCGCTTGAGTTCGAGGAAAGAAAGTCCGTTTATATCTGTAAATTGTGCGGCAATTCCGAACACCCTACTGGAAAGCGAGCTCTTTGGCTACGAGAGAGGCGCTTTTACCGGCGCTACAAGTCAACGTAAAGGGAGATTTGAACTCGCTAATAAAGGAACAATATTTCTTGATGAAATTGGCGATCTACCACTCGAGACACAGAGTAAATTGTTAAGGGTATTACAGGAACGAGAATTTGAACGCCTCGGAGGTACAAAAACCATCAAGATCGATGTACGAATTATTGCTGCGACAAATCAAAATCTCGAAGAGAAGATTGAACATAAATTGTTCCGCGAAGATCTTTTTTACAGATTGAATGTATTCCCAATTAGAATTCCTCCACTTCGCGAACGTAAAGAGGATATTCCCCTCCTCGCTCATCATTTCCTATCGATCTATGCACGAGAGATGAATAAAAATGTAACAAGAATCAGTACCGATGTTATGGATCGATTACTCAATTATCCTTGGCCAGGCAATGTCAGAGAATTACAAAATGTTTTGGAAAGGGCTGTTGTATTAGCCAATAGTGAAACAATCGACAGCACATGTCTTATGCTTCCTTCAAAACCGAGTGCTGAACGTGCAGCACCTGGCGAAGGACTTAGAGAGGTTGTTGAGAGGTTCAAGATGAATTTCATCCGCGAAACGATCCAACGGTGCGGAGGTAACCAAACAGAGGCGAGTAAAATTTTGAAGATTCAACCGTCGTATCTTTCCCGTATGCTCCATAAGTCAAAAAAATCGTAGCTCACAAAAATCAATTATATATTCCACTCTATGAGAAAGATATAACCGGATTCGGGACACGAAGAAGACTACCAATTAATGTAGTAATTTAATCCTGCCCATACCATTTCAATACCATATTCTTGTGTCAATCCACAATAACGATACTGACAATCGAGCGACATCTTCTCGCCAAAGAGAATAGTTAGTCCAGCAAACGCTGTACTGTTGAGGCGTGGAGATGATGATTCGATATACTCATTCAACTGGCCATTCTTTATTGCATCAGCGATATCGACGTCATTGCAGAACAAAAGTGTTCCCTTAATACCGAAAGCCGGAGCAATGAAAAATCGACCAAGCCGTGGCCGAAGAGTAATGCCAAGACCGACACCAGCTGATGATGAGCTATGAGATGGATTATTAAGGTAAGTGATGAATGGTTCAAGATAGACATGTGGCAACGCCTCAGCCTGAACCGAAAGTTCAGCGCCGTAGTACAGGTCTAAAAACTGTTCAGGAGTGAGTGTTTCGTGGTGATTAGGATACTGGCCACCTCCAGCAAGACCAATTCCAAGTCTGCCTGCAAAGGTACATGAAACAATAATGAGGAAAAGTGTGATTTTTTTCATGCTACACCTCCATGCACATCATATGTGATATGCAAAAGCCATGCCACCCTTAAAGACTTAAGTCTATTGAATATAGAACCATTCATTCCTTGATGTCTGCTTATATTATACAAAAGTATAGCATCTTATCTAAAAAGATAACATATGAATGTTTTTTGAGTGGAAAATTGTGCCTATTGAATCAAACCTAACCAAGGACCGAGCAAAAATTGGATCCTACCAATGAGCAGGCTCACACGAGCCATTACTGTGTAGCCAAATGAAGCACCAAATCCTATCATAATAAAGATAATACCGAGTCGTGAGGTGTGTCCAAGAAAACCTTTATGTTCTCTTGAAAAGAAAAAGTAGATTAAGGTACAGACAACACCAATCAGAATAATCATTGCCCATATGCCATTGGTTGGATCGATAAAACTCTCGGGCGTTACTACAGTCCCTTGAAGTTGTCTGAGGATTTCAGCCTGGAAATACGCTGGGATCGAAATACCAGCACCCCATCCAATCATAAAACCTATAGGAATTCGCACAAGCCATGAAACTTTTGGAATGAATCTCGTGAAGTACATGAGTCCTAAAAGTAGAGGCACAATGTAAATATAATTGCCTGCGGCGAGTTGATCGAAAAGGTTAGGTTTTAATGAATTATGCCAATACAGGGCAATGTAGTAACCATTTGCTACTCCAACGAAGAGGTGTTCACCAAATTTATAGAACGGATTGTCTTTGTACAAAAATGAAAATATCATGAGCGTCAAAAATGCGCCAATCCAAATCCAGGGATCAGGACTCATTTGTCGTCCCTCCGGGATTCCTCATTGTAATCTATTTTTTTAATCACCGTAATCATTTTTTTCGTGAGAAGAAATAACCAACGTTCCCGAGAATTATAAAAGCCATAATCAAAATATGAATCATCGACTGAGAATTCATTCCAGTCTCTGCGGTGCCTAATATCCTTGCGTAACCATGATCAAGTACTAGCTTTTCATATTCTGCTGCTCCCTTCATACCTGACATCATACCAGAAACCTGACCGGTTTGTACGTAGGGATAATACTGCGGTGCCATGACTGCAGTTAAACCAGCACCAACCTTCACACCGTAGCGCGTTTGAGGATACCGAATCCAGTCTATTGGATAATCCGCAGCAGCCAGAATAATTGCAATCGAGATATTTTTGTAGTTTGTAATACGCTGCATGAGTGGAAATGAATCCACAGCGTTTCTGAAATGATCTACCGGAAAAACACTCACAATACTCTCACCCATTTCCAAGAGCGCTGCTAATCTTCCAGATTTCCAGCCCAGGTATACATAGTCCCGTCCGTACATGATTGAATCGCTACTACTGGTTGCACAGCTATTAAGCTCGTCAACAACTGTAGCAAAAGCTTCTACAGCGAGACCAGGTCCCTGGGGATCGAAAGAGACACCGATAACGGGGATATTGCGTGCAAAACAATGTTTGAGCAAGGCGATTGCCATGGGCCGACACTCAGGCATGGTCTGAGGTGTATAATCAAATGATATGATAACTGCTTTATCCTTAGGTGGTATGGATTCAACAAAATCAAAGAGTTTTCGGGTCTGTGGCATTATGTTTTGGGGTATCGTGAAAGGAATAAAAAATGGCAAGATAACAAATATCGTCAGTAACAAATAAATAATACGACGATCAATCTTTGATATAATATCGTACCATTTCATTCCTTACCTCCAAGCCATGAACGCTCAATACCGAGGATAATCTTGAGTGCTGTTGCAATTGCACCGAAGGCGACACCAAGAATAATACCACGTTGAGATGCCATGTTAGGTACGCGCATCACCCACTCAGCAAATGCAGGAAATTGGCTGTGAATATATTGTCCAAACGGCATAAATCCTATCATAACGATAAAGGCTGCAACCAAAAGCAGCGTTGCTTCGAGACTCCTCGCTCGAAACGCACGGTATGCAGCAGAAGCCATATAATAGGCAAGGAGTGCAAACATTGTCGCACTCAGTGGTGCAAAAATATTTAAATAAATTTTTTGAAAAAGCGAACCAGCTTCAACCCCCCAGAAGAGTCCGGTGCAGGCCATTACCGTCATACTGGTCAGTGTTACAATACTGTAAGGCCAATTTTCTCGTTTCTTCTTAATTTTAGTACCGTGGTGCCTGATTAAATTACCGATAGCCAAGATCATTGCAAAGGCAGCAAGGATAATGACCCATTTAAGAATCATACTATTAAACTGTAGAGATACAGGATGGGGAATGAAAAATTGGACGATCATAGCGATACCCATGATCAAACAAATGGCGAGGGGCAGTGAACGCTTCATTGAACCTCCAATAACGGCAATAAATTGAACGTCAAAAATGAAAGAATAGTGAACCCCAGCAGGATCACGAGTACGATTAACTTACCATAGTCCTGCGCTTTTAAAGAACCAAGTAAGAGAGGTTCACGGGATAGATAGGCTGAGGCTGCATAGAGTTCTTCGCCAATGAGAGTATAGTCACACGATGTAATAAAAAATGGTAACTGGAGTACTGAATCAGTCCCGGCAATCTGAAATGCACCGGTCTGTGCACCGGTTTCCGCCATGATGAGCGATTCTGCCCAGAACCTGCCAATGAAAAAGTTGGTCGCTGGTTTTTCGCGAAGTATGATCCCATTGACCGCTGCAGCAAATCCAAATTGGGCTTCAGTCAGATAACGTACATAATCTTCTTTGAATTTATCTGGACTACCTTCGGTCACAAATGCTTCTTTAACAACTTCCTTCGAAACAGTGTAAACAACTGACCAGCGATTAGGAACAATGAGCGGTGTATCATACAGAGCAATTTTTTTACCGACTTCACCGAGAATATTCATCGAAGCGATCGTTGCAGTCCAATCGATATCACCTAAACCTGGAACATAGAGAATCGGCTTACCCATTTCAGTTGCCCTGCCAACCGCCTCTTCAACTGCGTCCAATCCAGGAATTTTCCTTATAAAAAGTCCTTTACCTCGCTTTGCCTGTGAAACAAAATAGCCTAAGAGGATCACAAAGATAGCTATACAGACCAAAACATTAACCCTTCCCATATGGAAAATTTGTGGGTATGATTGTGCAATATCACTCGGCTCAGAATATGCAAGTTCACCATTCTTCATTGCAGCAACAATATATGAATACTCTTTGCCATCCTCAACAGTTTCATCCTCAAACAGCGAAACACCTCGAATGATAAAACCGATTCTCTGATAGGTAGTTTCAGGTAATTCTCTCCTCAAAAGTATATAGCCATCAACCAATGGATCATCTTCGGACAATT
>LJNI01000028.1 GCA_001303225.1 candidate division TA06 bacterium DG_78
AAAAGAATGAATTCGAACGTATCGTAATTGCTGCCTGTTCACCTAAACAGCATGAAGGAACCTTCATGGAAGTCATGGAAAACGCTGACCTCAACCCTTACATGTTCCAACTTGTTAATATCCGTGAACAATGTGCTTGGACGACGCCAGATAAAGAAGCCGCAACCGATAAGGCATTACGGACCCTACGTGCAGCAATAAATCGAGTAAAACATCATACCCCGCTTGAAGCGAAAGAAATTGAGTGTAACTCTGATGTCATTGTCATTGGGAGTAGTATTACCAGTTTAGAAACTGCTCTTAGAACAGCTCAAAGAAACCGGAAAGTTTACTTAATAGCAGAAGATGCGCTGAGCAGTTCTCTAAAAAATTATGGGATGCTTTTACCAAGTATGAAATCTACTGAAGAATTTTTTAAAGCAAAGATTGAGGAAATAAAGAAAAACAAACAAATCGAAGTTTTCGAAAACAGCAAAATCGAAGAAATACTTGGTTTTTTTGGTAACTTTGTCGCCACCATTAAAACTAATGAAAATAAAGATGTTCAGTTAAATGCAGGTTCAGTAGTCCTTGCAATTGATGCACAATCATATGTACCAAAAGGATTGGATAAATTTGGCTATGAAAAATTTGATGATGTTTATACTGCTAATCAATTTGCACAGATGAGTGTCGATAAGATAAAAACAAAATCAGGTATCCCACCCAAATCGGTTGCAATCATTCACTGCGTTGGCAGGAAAAAATTAGGGTATTGTTCAAAAGCCTGTTGCGTGAACTCGATGAGAATCACCCGATATATTAAAAAGCAATTAGATGGAACAAGTGTCACGCAATTTTACAAAAACTTGTGTCTCCCGGAAAAAAGATATGATAATTACTATAAAGAAACAAAAGAAAGAGGCGTTGAGTTTATAAGATATAAAGACATTCAAGTTGTGCATGAAAATGCAAAATTGGTAATTAAATATAAAAATGAAAATGGCAAAGAGGATAAACAATCAGTTGATATGATAATACTTTCAACAGGGCTCGTGCCTGACCCGAGGATAAAAAAATATTCGAATATGTTTAATATTCCAACCGATGAATATGGATTTTTGAAAGAAGAGCATACCAAACTCGGACCCGTCTCCACAACAACCGAAGGTGTATTTGTTGCCGGAGGCATGCATGGGCCAGGTGAAATTAATGATTCAATAACCCAGGCCGCTGCTGCCGCTGGCAAGATCCTCTCCTCGCTCGTTCCAGGAAGACGTCTGCAACTGGAAACTAAAACCTCAAACGTTTCCGAGGCAATGTGTGTAGGCTGTGGTGTTTGTGTAACTATCTGTACGTATGGAGCCGTAAAAATTGATGAATCCAGACATATCTCAGTGGTGAATGAGGTCTTGTGCAGAGGGTGTGGTAACTGTGCTGCAGCCTGTCCATCCGGTGCTGCACGACACAGACATTTCACCACAAAACAAATAGCCCAAGAAATGATGGAAATGCTAAAATGAAAGGCAAAATTATTACGTCACAGAATGGCTTAAACCAAGCCATCAAGGGGATTTTAAAATCCCTATTAGAAAAAGGTCTTTTTGACGCGATACTCGTTCCAACCCGGGTACCCTCTGGAGAATCATTCGTCTATCTATTGATAAAAGACAAAAATCTTATCGAATCATGTACTCCCTTACCACCTATCATGCCAATCCAGGGAGCACGCGCATTAAGAGAACTAACCCGGCTTGGTAAAACTAGTCTAAAAATTTTATGTGTGATGCGCCCCTGTGAAGTCCGTGCATCTGTAGAATTATCTAAATTAAAACAAGTTAATCTGGAGAACATATCATTTATGAGCATTGATTGTCCAGGTGCATTTATACTCAAAGATTATATTAATGATCCGGAAAAATTCGATAAATTATATCAAAATACATTAAAAGACTGGGAAGGAGAAAATATTCGACCGAGCTGCAATATCTGTGTCCGTTTTAGTCACCAAGATACACCTGCCGATATACATATTGGAAAGATTGGCATGAAGGAAAATGGAGTGATTATTGTACCATTGAGTACACAGAGTAATGAGCTCCTTTCAAAAATTGACATTGAATGCACCCAAGAGACTACTGAATGGCAGACAGGGATAAAAGAAAAGTTGCAGAAAAAGGCAGAAAACAGAAACAAGGCTTTTTCTGAATTGAAGGGTAATGTATCAGGCATGGAAAATCTCAATAATTTCTTTTCAAATTGCATAAATTGCCACAACTGTATGAGAGTATGTCCAATTTGCTATTGTCGCCAGTGCTTTTTTGATTCGAGTGACGAGGTAAGAATTGCAGCTGAAAACTATTTTTCACGAGCACAAAATAAAGGTGGTATCAAATTTCCTACGGATATGATATTTTTTCATCTCGGTAGGATGTCCCACATGGGGATATCATGCATAGGCTGTGGAGCCTGTGAGGATGCATGCCCCATGGACGTACCAATTGCCCAGGTATTTGAGTTTATGGCTGATGAGCTTCAAAAAATGTTTAATTATATACCTGGCAGAGACAGGGAAGAACAAATACCCGTGTTAATATATAAAGAAGACGAATTACATGAATATGAGGATATGGAAGATCTAAAATGAAGGCATTGAAGATATCCAAACTACCCGATGATGCAATTCGGGAACTACTGCTATCTTTATTTGAACGCAAAAAAATAGGAGGCGTGTTTGCACTCGCCAAGACTAATACACATAATTATGCTTACGCGCTTATAACAAATAAAGAGCTATTAAAAAACATTACACCGACCATCCCCTTGATGCCAGCAAATGCAGGTAAATTGCTCTCACGACTGACAATGATTGAACCTGTAAGCACACCAATTGCCGTAGTGGTAAGACCATGTGAATTACGGGCACTTTTTGAGCTCGTAAAGCTCGAACAGGCCAAATTAGATAATTTACTATTTGTCAGCTTCACCTGTAGCGGTGTGTATCCAACCAGGTTCATGATAGATGGAATAGAAAATAAACTGAAAGCATATTGGGAAAATATACGAACTGGTCAAATTCTGCAAGATTTACGTGAATCTTGCAGAATTTGTGAAAATTTTGTGCCTGATAATGCAGATATAATATTGACGCTTATGGGAAAAGACAATAGTAATGAAAGCATCTTGTTAATAAAAACAGAGAAGGGTAAAAATTTTCTTGAAGATAAAAGCGGTCAATTGATAGAAGCAGATTTAGAATTAAAAAAAATAGAAAATATGAGAAGTAAGAGAATTGATGAGAAGAAAAGAGTCTTTGCTGATTTGAAAACCGAAGATTTTGGAATAAAAGGGTTAACAGAAATTTTTGGCAGATGCATTAATTGTCATGCCTGTAGCAAGGCCTGTCCAGTATGTTACTGCAAATTGTGTTATTTCGAATCATCCGAAAGTGAATATAGTTCATCAACCCTGGAGAAAGAACTGAATAAAAGAGGAGCTGTAAGGCTTCCTACTGATACTGTATTCTATCATGTCGGCAGGCTCATCCATGTTGGTATTACCTGTGTGGGATGTGGGATGTGTTCAGATGCCTGTCCAACCAGCATTCCTGTTTTCACTATTTTCAACAAAACCGCAGAGCATGTTCAGCAGCTATTCGATTATATCCCAGGGAGAAAAATTGATGAGCAGATACCACTGTCTACATTTAACAAGAAGGAATTTGAAGAAGTGGAAGACTAAACATGACAGAAGATTCATTACCTAGAATTGTTGGCTTTCTATGTAAATGGTGTTCATATGCAGGGGCGGATTTGGCTGGGGTGAGCAGATTAAAGATGCCGGCTTCTTTGGTTCCGATTAGAGTTATGTGTTCAAGCCGAGTAAATCCTCTCTTCGTTCTCAAGGCATTCTTGAGTGGCGCAGATGGTATATTGGTTACGGGATGCCATCCTGGAGATTGTCATTACCAAGATGGTAATTATTACACGCGGCGTAGATTTGCATTAACCCAAAAAATATTTAAAGAATTGGGATTAGAAGCGGATCGCATACGATTATCCTGGATATCTGCTTCTGAAGGTAAAAGATTTGTAGATGTGGTTACCGAATTTACAGAAAATCTCAAGACAATGGGAAAAAACTCGATTAAGGCAGAGATTTTCCTATAATTACCTAATTTCTTATATTAAAACTATACTTCTATTGACAATAGCGATTTTTTCCCTATAATAGTTGCATAAACAATGAACAAGAGGTGGGGTTTTAATATAATATTTAGCAACAGGAAGGTTGTTATCCATATCTATACCTTGGAAATATTAGAGTATTTGTTTAATGTTAATAGGCTAGAGGAGCATTATGATAGAGTTAAAAAATGCCGATCCTAATTTTAAATGGGAAATTATAAAAAGAGAGGGTGGCGAAGGACTACTTAAATGTTTTGGATGCAGTGACTGCGCAGCAAGTTGTCCAGTTAGGTACTTTGATGAACGTTATAACCCAAGGAAGATTATCCGCCTCACGCTTTTGGGCATGAAAAAAGAAGTTTTATCATCACCCTTTTTATGGTTCTGTGCGCATTGTCATGCCTGCACTGAAAGATGTCCTCAAGGTATCATGGTTGCTGAGGTGATCAATGCTATCAAGAACTATGCCGCAGAACAGGATTATTGTCCGGAAGGATATAAAATGCAGCTCGACTTACTGAACAAACTCGGCAGGCTCTATGAAATCGAAGATTTTGACTTAAGAAAGCGAGAAAAACTCGGTTTACCACCGATCAACAAGATAATTTCCGAAGTTGCAAAAATTCTTGAACATACAGGTATAATAGAGCGTGTGCACTCAAAGAATGCCCACGCAAATCTTAAATCCGAAACACGAAATACTAATGAATAAGTTTTTGTTATTCGTCTTTAGGTGTAGCAGCTCGTATCGTCTATAGGCGTCGTTACATGAATAAAAAATATTATAATCGGTTAACGGTTGCGACACGCGATGCGGTTTCGTGTATAGGTCTCGTTAGACGCAACCGATTTCTGAAAAACGAATCGCCTTTCAAAACCGCCAAACGATATACGGATCGATTAGCCACACTGGATAACGATTCGCAGTATGTTAAAACTTGGGTCAGCAAAAGGAAATCATCATGAAAAGATACGCATTATTTCTTGGCTGCACAGTACCAGTGAGGGCACAGCACTATGAATTGAGTGCTCGCAATGTTGCCAAAGAGTTAAACATTGAGTTTGTGGAAATGGATGACGCATCATGCTGTGGTTTTCCCATAAAGGCGGTAGATGCAGAAACATCACTCCTCATTGCCGCGCGTAATATTAGCATTGCGAGTACAATGAATCTGAATATCGTAACCCTGTGTAATTCCTGTACAGCAATGCTTTCTGACGCACAGAAGCAGTTGAAACATAATGAATTTTATAAAAAATTTA
This sequence comes from candidate division TA06 bacterium DG_78, assembly GCA_001303225.1. Classification (GTDB taxonomy): domain Bacteria; phylum Hydrothermota; class Tepidihabitantia; order SM23-42; family SM23-42; genus DG-78. Next base: position 5,430 of record LJNI01000028.1, read on the forward strand.
AAGAATTAGGTTTTTCGTATCCCCATGACGTCGTTGTAAAGCACTTTGTGCGCGTGCTCTATGAAGAAATCGGCCTCGACGTACTCAAAAAAGCAGTGAAGAAACCACTGAATATGCTCAAGGTTATTTCGCACTATGGATGCCACTATATGAGGCCTTCACAACTACATGAATTTGATAATCCTGAAGTACCACATACGTTAGATGAGCTGGTCACAGTCACCGGTGCGCAATCAGTGGAATATGTAGATAAGAAAATGTGCTGTGGAGGTTCAGTATTGGGTATTGACGAAGCGCTCGCCGTTACCATGGCAAACCACAAATTACACACGGCAAAAAATAGCAACGTAGACGCACTTATTTCAATCTGTCCTTTCTGCACGGTGATGTACGAGGACAATCAACGCAAGGCAGAAGATAAATTCGAAACACAGTACGGTATTCCTGTGCTGTACTATCCTCAACTCTTAGGATTGAGTCTTGGTCTGGATAAAAATGCAGTGGGGATAAGATTCAACCGTGTTAAAGCCAGTGCGTTGTTAGAAAAGGTGGGGGTAGCATGAGAGTATTACTATGTACCTGTGACCGTGCAATAAAATTGCCAGACCTTGATGTGGGTCCTGACAATACCATTGAACAGTACGACAACATGTGTAAAAAGAAACCAGACATTACTCATGATGAAAAAGTGGTCATTGCTGGGTGTAGTCCAAACCTGATGGAAACGCTCTTCCCGAATGTGAATGCAGAATTTGTAAACCTGTATGAACATATAATCCTTGTGGGGCATCCTGTGTATAAAGCAAAGGATTTAATTCTCGCCGCCATTGAAAAGATGAAAGTGATTACTCCTGTTAAACCAAAGGTCTTCACAATAGACAATAAGAGCGCACTCGTCATCGGTGGTGGTGTTGCAGGCATTGAAGTCGCTTCTCAACTAGCCCAAAATAGCATCAATGTCCATCTGATTGAGAAAACCCCATTCCTTGGTGGTATGGTAGCTAAATTGGATAGACTTTACCCTGAAGGGACTCCGTACAGCCATACACTCATGCCACATATCGGCACAATGCTTAAAAATAAAAATATTGAATATTCTTTCAACACCGAGATCAAGGATATCAAAGGTAAAGTGGGTAACTATAAAATTATGCTCCAAACAAGGTCACGTGGCGTTATCGATTGTAGTCATTGTGGGAAATGTATTGATGTTTGTCCGGTAAATGTAGATGATGAAGGTAAAAAACGGAAGGCAATTTTTTACGTACCAACCTACCCAGAAACATATGCAATCGATTTCAAAACTTGCACAAAATGTGGTGAATGTATAAAGGTTTGTTTAGGCAAGATTGAACTCGAGGAAAAAATTACCGAGAAAGAGATCAGGGCTGGTGCCGTGGTCGTTGCCACAGGACTAAACTGGTATGATGTGTCAAAGGTTGAAGAATACGGATATCATCGCCTACCCGGTGTCATGGGCACCCTTGAATTTGAACGGGCGATTGCTTCTGGAACATTGAAACCGAAAAAAGTTGTAATCATTTATTGCGTTGGCTCGCGCGACTCCAAGCATCTCCCCTATTGTTCTAAGATATGTTGTTTCTTAGGCCTCAAAGAGGCAAAGCTCGTCTTAGACCGCTATCCTAATACGCAGGTCTATATTGCGGCAATGGACATGCGGAGTTTTGGAACATTTGAATACTTTTATAATACAGTACGAGAAAAAGGCGTCACGTTCATAAAGGGCAAACCATCCGAGGTGATTAAACGTGACGGCAAATTTGTAGTAAGGACCGAAGACTTATACACAAATGAATTACTTGAAATTGAAGCTGACACTGTTGTCTTATCTGCAGGATTTGTAGCTGATAATGCTACATTTGACAAACTCGGTATCAAATTAAATGGTGACTTTCCAGTAATCTATGGCAATGCAAGTTTAGGTAATATTGAATTGCCCCGTGGTATATTTACTGCAGGCTCTGCGACATTTCCTGCTGGCGTTGCAGACACCCTAGTCGATGCACGTAAGGCAGCATTTTCTGTACTGAGCCTTTTCAAACAGGATAAGATCGAGGCAATTCTTGCCAATGCATTGGTTAATGAAGACCTGTGTAGTGTTTGCAGAATGTGTATTGGAACCTGTCCATACAATGCAATTTCAATTGTTGATGATAAGATTAAAGTTAACGAAGAATTGTGTATGGGGTGTGGTATCTGTTCTATTACCTGCCCGTCATATGCGAGCCAATTAGAATTGTTTAATCCTCAAGGGTTATCTAATCAGATCAAGGCATTGGTGAGGAAAGGAGACATACTTGCACTGTTGTGTCGATGGTCTGCATATAATGCTACGGATAGGGCAGCATATGATAAATATATGTATCCTGAAAATGTTAAAATAATACGTATTCCATGCAGTGGTGCGGTTGACCCAACTCATATAATGCTTGCATTGATCAGTGGCGCAAAAGGCATCCTCATTGGCGGATGTTATCCTGACGCCTGTCACTATGTTCGTGGTAACTTTCTTGCCAAGGCACGTGAACAGGTTTTAAAAATGAATTTACAGCATTTAGGATTTAAAAAAGATATTGTAAGGTTAGAATGGATTGGTAAAGACGAAGCAAATAAATTTGTAGAAATAGTTAAGGAAATGAATAAATAATAGGTAAAGGTTGTGGTATGGATGCTGGAAATATTCGTAAATTTTATAATTATCTGCGTAATCTGCGTTGCGTAGCAATCTGCGCAATCTGCGTTGTTGAAAGGAGGAAATAAAATGGCTAAGCCATTAGTTGCATTTTACTGGTGTGCCTCTTGTGGTGGTTGCGAAGAAGCTGTTGTTGATCTGGCTGAAGACATATTAAAAGTAGTTGACGCAGTTGATATCAGACTATGGCCTGTGGCGATGGATTTTAAGTATAAGGATATCGAGGCAATGCCCGATAACGCACTCGCAGTCAGTTTTATTAATGGCGCAATTCGTACTGAAGAGCAAGAACATATTGCAAAGCTCCTGCGCCAAAAATCACAGCTCGTTGTCGCATTTGGTGCTTGTGCTCATCTTGGCGGTATTCCTGGACTTGCAAATGTCGCTAATAAGAAGGAGATATTTGAAACTGCATACAAATTAACTCACACAACGGCAAATCCCAAAGGTGTATATCCAAAGACAGTCACTGAAATTCCCCAGGGTAAACTGACTCTACCAGATTTTTATGATACAGTAAAGTCATTAGATCAAACTATCGATGTTGACTACTATCTACCTGGTTGCGCGCCACCACCCGATTTGATCATGAAGGCATTTACTGCAATCTTAGAGGGTAAATTACCTGAAAAAGGTGCAGTGCTAACAGTAGACAAGGCATTGTGCGAAACATGCGAGCGGAATAAAAGCAAGCCTGATAAACTAGTTATTAAAGAAGTGAAGAGGATATCCGAAGTGATCGCGGATCCAGAAAAATGTTTTCTTGCTGAAGGCATTATCTGTTTGGGCCCAGCAACACGCGGTGGTTGTGGTGAACGGTGTATCAATGCTAATATGCCGTGCCGTGGCTGTTTTGGACCAACCAAAGAGGTTAAGGACATGGGTGCAAAGTTCTTATCGAGTCTTGCATCAATCATTGATATCGATGATGAAAAAGAGATTGAAAAGGTTGCTAAATCTGTGATAGATCCAATCGGTCTGTTTTATATGTACTCATTACCAAGCTCAATTTTAAGAAGGAAACAAGGAGTGGTATAACATGTATAAAGAAATCACTATTGACCCAATTACCCGTTTAGAAGGGCATGGTAAAATTGAAATATTTCTCGATGACAAAGGCGATGTAGCTCATGCCTGTCTCCAGATACCCGAATTGCGCGGTTATGAACGATTTGCGGTTGGCCGTCTTGCCGAAGAGATGCCGCGCATTACTGAAACAATATGCGGTGTCTGTCCAACTGCCCATCATACTTGTTCGGGAAAGACCCTTGATGATCTCTATGGTGTTGAACCTCCACCAGCAGCACGTAAGATTAGAGAATTTGTATATAACGCATTTATGTTCGAAGACCACAACCTCCACTTCTATTTCCTCGGTGGTCCTGATTTTATTGTGGGCCCCGATGCTCCAGCAGCGGAACGAAATGTCGTAGGTGTGATCGGAAAGGTGGGTGTAGAGATTGGTAAAAAAGTCATCGATATAAGAAAACGTACCAGAAATATTATTCAAACTATGGGCGGTAGGGTTGTCCATCCAGTACACTGTTTACCTGGGGGTGTTTCCAAACCTATTCCCAAAGATAAAGTCGAAGAGTTCAAAAAAACTGCTGCAGATTCAGTAGAATTTGCCAAGTTTAGTCTACAAGCATTTAATGACATTGTCCTGAAAAACAAAACCTATGTTGATTTAATTGTTGGTGACATCTACAAACATAATACCTATTATATGGGCTTGGTTGATGACAATAATAAGGTAAATTTCTACGATGGTTGGATTCGTGTTGTTGATCCGGTTGGTAAAGAGTTTGCAAAATTTAAGGTGCATGACTATCTCAATCATATTGCCGAAGGTGTTGAATCGTGGACCTACATCAAGTTTCCTTACCTGAAAAAAGTCGGGTGGAAAGGTTTTGTGGATGGTAAGGAAAGTGGTGTATATCGTGTAGCTCCGTTAGGTCGGTTAAATGCATCGGACGGCATGGCAACACCATTAGCCCAGGAATACTATGAGAAATTCTATGAAACATTAGGTGGAAAACCTGCTCACAATACCCTTGCAACCCATTGGGCACGATTGGTCGAGGCAATGCAAGCTGCAGAGACAATGGTACAATTTATTAATGATCCGGAGATCCTCGATACGAATATCCGGAACATGGATTTCCAGATTCCGAAACAAGGTATCGGTGTAATCGAAGCTCCGAGAGGAACGTTATTCCATCATTATGAGACTGATGAAAAAGGCAGGCTGACCAAAGCAAATCTCATCGTCGCAACAGTCAATAATGCAGCGGCAATAAATATGTCAGTGGAAAAGGCAGCCCGCGGACTAATCAAGGGCGGTAAAGTTACCGATGGTCTTCTCAACATGATAGAAATGGCATTTCGCGCTTATGATCCGTGCTTTGCCTGTGCTACTCATACGATTGATGGCCATGTTCCCCTGCAGATCGATATATACGACGTCGACAAAAAGGTTATTAAAACAATAACTAACTGTTAATGCTATAGTTATCCTGTAGAACGGACGGGGAGTGTATCCATAATAATGAACAAGCTCCGCTTGGTGTTTTTATTTTGTAGGTTAAAATGCACATGGTAATTAAAAACATCCTCAGTATAGTAAAATGCCATTGGTAATTTGAGATGCATCAGTATTGTAAAAAACGGTAAGTATTTTAAGATGAACAAAATTCTCATCTATGGTATTGGTAATCCTTTCCGCTGTGATGATACAGTCGGGATAAAGGTTGTTGAGGTGTTAAAAGAAAAAATAAAAAAACCACACATCACTGTCAAATCCGGTAGTATTGATGGACTCGTCATGCTCGACGAGATTATCGACTATGACGAGGTGATAGTTGTCGATTCAATAAAAACAAAAGACGGCACGCCTGGAGATATGTATAAAATTAACATTGACCCCTGCAACATACCAACCTCACTCTCAGCCTCACATGGTATCGATTTTGTTACCGCACTCAACATGGGTAAAAGAATGGGTTACACCATGCCGAAAAGCATCGCTATTTACGCAATTGAAATACATGACAATACGTCATTCAGCGAAGAGTGCACTGAAGTAGTTCAAAAGAGTATACCTGAGGTAGTGAAAAAGATAATAGAAGAATTAGAGAAACAAACAATGAATACGAAATGACAAATATCGAATTATCCCGAAAATCTGCGGCATGAAATGAAACAAGATTTTCACCAAGGGTACCGTAAGCGAGGATGCTCGCTTCGCGCACAAATGAATCCCGTTCATCTGCGATGGGCGTGGATGAATGCCAAAATCTAAATGCAAAATAAGAAAATATGATTAGGGCACTGATTGAAACATCATTAGTCGATTGGGACGGGAAAATCACGACTGTACTATTCTTTGATAAATGTAACTTCATGTGCCCATTCTGCCAGAACTGGGAACTCATAGTCCATCCTGAAAAATTTCCTGTTATTACCTGGGAAGATATTGAGAAAAAATTAGAAAAGAAGAAAAAGTGGGTTGATGGTGTAGTATTGACCGGTGGTGAACCACTCATGTTCAAGAAAGAAGTTTTCGACATCGCGAGGAAAATAAAGCAACGAAATTTCAGTGTAAAAATCGATACCAATGGTGCATATCCAGACGTGATCAGAGAGTTACTTGATGCGCACCTCGTTGACTATGTAGCATTGGATATCAAAGCATCAATTGATGAACGTTATTACAAAGCAGCTGGCAAACAGATCGATTTGGAAAACATAAAAGAATCAATTCATATTCTCATGAAAGGACGTGTCGAGTATGAATTTCGTACTACTGTTGTTCCTGGTATTATTGATGAAGATGCAATAAAAAAAATTGGAGAATCGATACAAGGTGCATCCCTTTGGGTTCTTCAAACATATGTTCCGAAAAATGCTTACAGGAAACACTATCGGGGAAAATTGGATAAGAATTACAGTGAGCAACTACACCAATTCAGCAGTATTGCCAAACACTACGCAGCTAAGGTCAAAGTTCGTGGAAAAGTTTAGACTTTCTTCAATCTCTGTAATCTACAGTCCATCACCGTAATCGTATTAGTAGACTTAAGTGCTTCTACTGAACACAATTTTACCATTGACTTTCCCTGGCTCACTAGTATAATAATGTGATCCAAACTATAATATCATAGAGGATGAGATGAAACTCGAGGAAAAAGTCAAAATAAATAACTTTATTATCAGTAATCTCTTGAAAATTGCTTTCTCGGTCTCACATACACCTCTCTTTAAAAATTTATTATTCCCAATTGTCGAAAAAGGTATCAGAAATTCAATTGATCGATTACCAGGTCCAGTAGCACTCCCTGGTGTTAAAGACGATAAATTCTACATGGCGAGGGCAATGATCTATTCAGGACTTCGGGTCGGTTCATCGTCCAAATTTGCTAATACTATTGTCAATAAGGCAATCTTGAGTGACCTGCGTGCAAAAAAAGAAACAGAGTTTCGGGCTGAATTTGGTTTTGACCCTCCTGGTTTTATGACCATTTCTCCTGCCAAACGTTGCAATTTGAGGTGCCGTGGTTGCTACGCAAATTCAGCCTCAGAAAAGGATCAACTCGATTACACTATACTGAGCCGAGTCATTAAAGAGATGCGTGATTTCTGGGGAGCACGTTTTGTTGTCGTATCAGGTGGTGAACCGATGATGTACAGATGGAATGGCAAGGGGATCATGGATATTTATCGTGAACACCCTGATTCACTGTTCCTCATGTATACCAATGGAACACTCATCAATGACAAGATTGCACGCGAGATGTATGAACTCGGGAATATCACACCGGCAATATCTGTCGAGGGTATGCAGAAATTGACTGAGCAGAGGCGCGGTAAAGGCGTCTTCGAGAAAATTACACAGGCAATGAAAATATTGAGGAAGCATCGTGTTACGTACGGTATATCAATCACCGCAACACGATATAACGTCGAAGAAATCATGTCTGAAAGATTTATCGACTACTACTTCAATGAACTCGGTGCAGCGTACGGTTGGATCTTCCATTACATGCCAATTGGTAGAGATGTTGACCCTGATTTGATACCCACACCAGAACAACGAGTGTGGCTCTGGAAGAAATCATGGGACATTGTTGTGGACCAAAAAATCATGCTCGTCGATTTTTGGAATCATGGACCGGTTTCAGATGGCTGTATTTCTGCAGGACGGCCTGGTGGATATTTCTATCTTGACTGGCAAGGTAATGTGTATCCCTGTGTTTTCTTCCCGTACGCAAATGCTAATATCGGTGACCTCTATAAACAAGGCAGACATCTCAATGATATCATCAATTTACCTCTTCACTGTCAGATACGAAATTGGCAATTCAAATATTGGAAAGAAGGAGACCTTTTGCGTCCCTGTCCAATTCGAGATCACTACAAAATGGCAAAGAAATTTGTGATCGAGTCCAATGCACAACCTGGTGATGAAGGAGCAGAAAAAATTATCTCCGACCCTGAATATGAGAAGAAAATGGATGAGTATGATGAATTACTGAGGAAAAAAACAAGCAGGATATGGGAAGAGGTGTATATACAAGGAAATGGAAGCCGAAAACACCTTAAAGTTACTTAAACAACACGTTGCAGAACTAATTTCTGAACAAGAATTAATTGAGAAACTCAAGCGTAAGCGGAAGCTGAAGGTAAAGCTAGGTATAGACCCTTCAGCTCCAGAAATACATCTGGGGCTTAGCGTTGTTCTAAGAAAACTGAGACAATTTCAGGACTTAGGACATACTGCAGTATTAGTTGTTGGCGACTTCACTGGTATGATTGGTGATCCGAGTGGAGCCTCCAAAACTCGACCAAGACTCACACGCCAGCAGGTAAAGAGGAATATGGCAAAGTACAAAGAACAAATTTTTGTTATTCTCGATCCCAAGAATACTGAATTTACGTATAATAGTAAATGGCTTGGTTCATTGACTTCATATGATTTTATTGACTTAGCATCAAAATATACTGTCGCAAGGATTTTAGAAAGAGATGATTTTTCTCATCGGTTAAAAGACGGCCTACCAGTTTACATGCATGAAATAATTTATCCACTTTGTCAGGCATATGATTCCGTTGCGATTAAAGCAGATATTGAAATTGGTGGTACTGATCAAAAATTTAACTTTCTTGTTGGTCGTGAATTGATGCGTGAATTTAAAATGGAACCGCAAGTTGTCTTGACAATGCCATTATTAGAAGGAACTGATGGCGTGCGTAAGATGAGCAAAAGCTTTGGTAATTACGTTAGTATCATAGAGTCGCCAAAAAATATGTTTGGTAAGATCATGTCGTTACCCGATGAATTAATTGTGAAATATTTTGAACTTACGACCGACACGTTTCCACATACTATCGAAGAATATCGAATGGCACTGCATGAGGGCTCAATCAACCCAAGGGATGCGAAGTTTGAACTTGCAAAAACGCTCGTTCGTATGTACCACTCGGCTCACGCCGCAGAAACTACAGCCTCGGAATTTGAAAAGGTATTCAAGAAGAAAGAACTACCTGACAAAATTGAAGAGTTTAAAGCGCATAAGAAAGAATTTCCAATCATTGATCTGCTCGTTACTTCTGGTCTCATGAGTACACGAAGTGAAGCCAAGAGAAAAATTAGAGAGGGTGCCATTGATATCGATGGCAAGCGGATAAAAGATATACATCACATCGTGAAATTAACGAAACCAGTGATCGTGAGAGCCGGAAAGCACCGTTTTTTAAAAATCATACATAAATAAATCACTAATCTTTAATCACACTAAAGGCTACAAATTTTGCTATACTATGATTTTAACTTTTGCAAGACTGGATGCAACGACCTTAATCATCATGACGCTTATATTATTTCGTGAAAATCGTCTTTTTTACGAGAGTGTGATCATCCGTTTCTAACCTAATAAAATAAATACCCTGTGGTAATCCGCTTAAATCAAAAGTTTTATGATAAACTCCGGATATCTGATTTTCGTTAACCAAAATATTCACCAACCTACCAACCAAATCAAAGATTGACAAATTAACAACAGTTTTATTAGGTAGATTATATTCGATATCAATTTCTTTTTGTGTTGGGTTCGAAGAAATTTTCAGCAGTGTTTGTTTACCATAATCAGAAGGCATTGTCGAAAAATCATCCAGGTTGCTAAAGTCTGGTGTATAAACATAAATGCCGGAGTCTGTAGCGGCAAAGATGTACACTACACTATCCGCATCTGATGATAATTCATGCACTAACGTTTGCGGTAATCCATTACTAATATCAGACCAATTTTCTCCATAATCTGCAGTTGCATAAATACAACCTTGTGTACTGTTTGAATCTTCTTGACATGCAGCATAAATAATTGAAGGCTCATTTGGGTCTTCGCACAGAGATTTTATATGTAGATAATCGAGTCCATTCGAGCAAGAAACCCAATTATCCCCAGCATCCGTAGTCTTAAAGACCCCTTGATTAGAACCCGCAAACAGAATATTATTGTCTGTCGGAGCAATTGCGAGTGTATAAATCGTGATTGGATAAGGTAATCCATTATTTACTACATTCCAATTTACACCACCATTTGTGCTTTTCTGCACACCGTTAATGGTTTCGCCTAAATACAAGATGCTAGGAGATATCGGGTCAACCAAAAGACTATAGACTCTGGGTCCAAACCCTGGTAGCCAATCTCCAATCTGAAACCAGTTATTACCTCCATCAGTTGATTTCATTACGCTATAATTGACATCCAAAAGTGGTTCTCCACCTGCATACCAAATTTGTGTGTCTAATGGGTCTACTGCCAAACAATATAAATATGCTGTTGCTCCAGCCGATCCAATCTCGTATACTACTTGCCAATTATCACCACCATCTGTGCTCTGCCATATTTGACCATTATAGTCAACATCTGCATTTACCGCGTGAATTCTATCAACATCGCCAGGATCACATAGAATATCAGTGATACTATGAGAACTTACATTGGTATAGACAAATTGCCAATTTGTACCAATATTAGAACTGCGGTGTATAGCAAAACCGCCACCAACACCACCGACATTAGATTTGCAGTATAAATCCGGTAGATTAGCAGTTACTGCTCTAACATTTGCTTTATACATCCCAACAGTGCTCTCTTGCCAAGTTTCGCCAATGTTCGTGCTCCAATAAAAAGATTTTCTCGTACCAAGATATAAAACTCCATCAGGATGGGTTGGGCTGGGCCAGTCTGCAAATAGCGACCAGCCGTGTTTGTCGTAAATGCCTGAACTATATTGCTGCCATGTCTGTCCATCATCACTACTGCGAAATACTTTTCCGCCTTCTGTTGCCGCAAATATATATTTATCAGTGCCGACTTTTAAGATCGCAAGTGCAAAGCAATTATAGGGCAAATTATACGATTTGAACCAGAAAGCCCCTGAATTAGTTGTTTTCCAAATACCTTTGCTTAGTTCATGATACGCCCCTCCACCATATAAAACATCGCCGTTGTCAGGGTCGATTGCTAAAGAATAAATGCACGTCCCATCAATACCCGAATCCGCTGATGTCCATGAAATGCCACCATCTGTGCTTTTAAAAACACAGGGGATTGTGGGAGGTGCGGCCTTACCGCAGACAAATAAGCGATTGTGATTATTAGGGTCGACGATTACGTCATAAACAGAAAAGGCAGCAGTATCACCACCCACAGGAGAAATATCAACCCATAAATCACCGCCATTAGTCGTTTTAAAACAACAACCCGAATCGTTCGAACTCGTACTATGGCATCCTAAATAAATTGTCTGGTAATCAGTTGTATCTATTGCAAAACAATGCGGAACGAAATTAGTTAAACCCTGGTTCTTAGACACCCAATTAACACCGCCATCTGTGCTTTTGTAAATACCGTCATCGTCAGACCCAATATATACGATATTAGGATTTTCTGACTCACAAACCGTGATATTCGGTGTATTTATGCTTGGGGGTAGTGTCACGTGTATCCAGGTTAGACTTTCATCAATTGATTTTAAAAAGGCTGCTTCTAAACCTTCTTCAGCTGCAAATACCACTGGCGTAATGCCAGGTGACATTCTTCCGAGTGTAATGTCCGAGACGGTGTGTGATACCCAAGGAAATGCATCAGCAGTCCATTCTCCGATACCAGCTTCTACTTTACCGAACATAAAAATTGTAAGAAAAATGATTGTAATGTTTTTCAGTATACCCATCATTCCCTCTCTTTGTTTAAATATTCACATCTAAGATATTATATGTAACGAAAAACAAGCTGTCAAGGAACAACCTGAAACTACCCATTAGACTAAAGATAATTACAATTTAAGCGCATTATTAAGGTTAAGAGGCTAAACCTAATTACTCCGAAGTTTAGCCTCGTTATTTATTCAACAAACAGATTATCATTCTATGAATACAATTCTTTCAACCTTTTCGTAACCCTCTGCTTTGAGCTTCACAAAATATACTCCTGCTGCCAGATTTCTGGGACTAATAATGACCTCATTCATCCCAATAAGCGCTTTACCGTCAAATATTTTCTCAACAAATCTGCCCACTACATCGTACATCTTCATTACAACATTACGTTCATCTGGTGAATTGAATCTAATATTAAGAATGCCCTTTGTCGGATTAGGATGTAAACCCTCAAAAGCGAATGGTCTGGTTATCAATTCCTCTGAACCTTGAATATTTCTATGCTTTGGAGTAGGATTCTTGAGGGTAATGATTTTACGCAATAAATAGTACTCATCATCGATTTTTTCAGTCCATACAACAAACAATTTACCAGGATATACATTAGGTATAATTGCTCCACTTGGATAAGCAGAGATATCGCTGGAATTCGATATATTCACTGGATCTGACCAACTCGTTCCTGTATTCCGTACATACCAGACATCATCATTACTCCTGTAAACGATTATGTTATTACTAACA
>LJNI01000139.1 GCA_001303225.1 candidate division TA06 bacterium DG_78
ACCGTTACCACATCAATTCATGAATTGGGTGTTAACGTCAGTGCCTGGAGTCGTACGGCTGGTCGATGAGATCCAACTGATCGTTTCATCGTTGAGTCACACTCTTTTGCCAGTGTTGAAAATTTCGCTGAATTTCTCATTCCCTGTTGTAGGTGTAATTTTGAGTATTCTTCTATTTTATTTCTTTGGTAAAGTATTGAACCCCGTTAAAAAACTCGGAAAGGAAAATAACACTAGATCAAAGGGTAGGGTCTTCTAACGGGGTGAAAAAGGAGGCACGATGCAAGGTTTAGTATTATTGATGTGTCTGTTGGCACAGGCTTTCGGCCCTTCAGCTAGTAGTGAAGTACTTAACACTGCTGGTTTGATGCCTGAGGTTATCGTGACAGCACAACGGTGTGAAGACGAAGATATCGCATACAGTGGTATGATGCCAGAAAACGTCGTTACCGCACAACGATTCGAAGGTGAAGATGTCGCATACAGCGGTATGATGCCAGAAGTCGTGGTAGTTGCAGATCGGCGAACAGCTCAACCAATGTATACAGACAACCAGGTAAAAAAGGATCAAACGTATTTTCTCTCCTATGCCACAGAACCGGCAGTGGTTCTGGATAAATCAGGCGATGATATCGATGTCAAAATAAAATTCGCCGGGCTCACCTTTAGTGGCGATTATGAACTCGTTGAAGGCGATACAATAGACGAGGATGTCACGGTCACTGGCGGAAACGCAAAGATTGCTGGTGTTATTTGTGCAGATCTGGCAGTCATGGGTGGTACTGTTGATATTAGTGGCATGGTCTGTGGTGATGTCGCTGTCTTTGGTGGTAATCTCGATATTCAAGGTTCTGTTGCCGGTGATGCTGCTGTATTTGGCGGTCATGTCTATAATAAAGGTACAATTGAAGGAGATATTTTTGTAGTTGGTGGAACAATTTCCCTCGATTCTGGTTCTGTGGTTAATGGTGATATCAGTATGGTAGGTGGCAGCGTTGACCGCGATACCAATGCCGTTGTTTTAGGCACAATCGAATCAGTCGAGATGGAGGTGTTGGAAAAACTTCTGCCGAGGATTGGCAGAATCGGCCGGGCATTTGATTGGACCAAAAAACTTCCAGGTGGTGGAACATTCAGTGGATTTATTGGTATCGCTGTATTATTCGTCATATATATCCTCAATCTCCTCGTGCTCCTCATATTTCCACGACCTATTGACCGTATAGTTGAGAAAGTCCAGCGTAATGCGTGGGCATCTGTTGGTTTTGGTCTCGGTATTCAAATTCTCTTCATCCCATTGATCGTACTCTTTGCTGTCTCAGTCATTGGCATTCCACTCATCCCACTCTTTGTACTCGCCGTGAATGTCGCGGTATTATTCGGCTTCTCAGCACTTTCACTCACCATTGGTGATAAGGTCATCAAGGGGTTCAATTGGCAGATACAAAGCAGAGTGGGAACGTTTAGCATCGGTTGGTTAACCTTAATGTTGATTCTGATTTTAGGATTTATCCTGCGTATTTTTGGCTTATTGCTTCCTCTGATATTTGCCTTAGGCGGCGTCATTATATACGTAGCTGCAACTATTGGCATCGGTGGAGTCATCTACGCATTAGTAAAGAGAGAAGGGAAACGAACAAAAAAGGATAATTAAGATTTTCCGCGAACCATCGACAAGAGGAGCCACTCCAGCGTCTCAGCGTCTCGTGGAGTGGCTTCTCTTTTTTATAATATTTTTCTGTATATTGAACTTCCCACATATTTGATTATAATGGCACTATAATGCATAGTATTGAATCGGCAAAAGATGCTGTGGGACGTAAAGACTTTGAAAAACTCGATGATATCTGGCCTGAGCTCATTACAGACAAGCAGACGAACCTCGAGAATCTCTTTGAAATAACCTCAGCACTGAAGAGATCTGGAGAATCAGAGCGTGCTCTTTTCTTCTTGGAATTACTCGCTTCGTATTGTGAGTCTGAGGCCGAATATCATAAAACAATCCTAGTTTATAAACACATGCTCCGATACCGTAAGGAAGACAACACAATCAGAAAAAATCTCGTCGCTCTCTATAAAAAGGTATATCAAGAAAGTCCACATATCAATGAATATGTCGAAATCTCAGGTCTCAGTGGATCAGAACCACTATTCAAATCTCTCGAACGGTTAGAAGAATTCCTACGCTACGATGTCGGTAAATGTTTCTATTTTGAACGCTATGGCATTGGTGAGGTTATTGATATAATTCCATCAAAGGGTGAAATCGTCATTAATTTTGAAAAGAAAGAACGGCACTTTCTCACCCTTGCTGTAGCAAAAGGGATCCTGTTACCTATTTCAAAAGAACATTTTCTCTACAAAAAATACAAGGATATTAATGAATTACAAAATATGGCTCAGTCTCAACCTGTGGAGACTGTGAAATTTATGTTGAAGAGTTTTCATACACCACTCACCGCATCGCAGATAAAGAATCACATAGAGGGTGTTGTTGAAAAGAGTGTGTTACATAGATGGTGGGAAAAGGTCAAAAAGGCTCTCGGAAAAGACACAACTATACATATATCAGGAAGGACAGCGAAGACCTATGCGTACATCGAATCCGCTGTCGATAGAGAACAAGAAGCAATCGCTGCCTTTGAAAAGGCACGACCGATAGAGAAATACCTGCTTGCCCAAGAGTATGCAAAAAAATTGCCAACAGTATTCACTCATATTGAACCACACTTAGCCACCTTAGGTAACAGTATATATGATCGAGAACCAGCATTAGCTCTCGACATATTATTTTTATTGGATGATGTACAATCAAAACTGCACCTCTCATATACGATCGAACATATTTTGGAACGTACTAAATTACACGCTATTCTCACAAAAATGAACAATTTCGAGCATCAACAGAGATTACTGAAGATTATCAAAGAAAAAAATTCGTCTACATGGATAAATATTTTTGAATCGCTCATATTTAGTGTTGATGATTTCAAAGTACTCGATGAAATTACCAAACACTTACAAAATGCCTCTGATAAATTGAACGAGTTCTACTATTCGATTTTTTCAATGCCAAAACAGCATCCGCACCAGTATCAGTGGCTCCTGCGAAAAATACAGCGAGGCAATTTCACCGAGTATCTCAACGCACGTTTTTTGTCTAAATTTATTGACAGCCTCGAATATGTGAAAAGAATACGGTCAACCGTGATGAAAATCCTTTCGCTCGAGGTTTTTGACAGGATGATCAAGAACGCGAATGAAGAAGATGCTCAACATATCATTGAATCAATACATAGAAATAGCATCCTAACCGATTCTGAGAAAAAAGACTATATGAGGATTATCGAACACCATTTCCCTCACCTCTTCTCAAAAAAAATTGATGTTATCTACACAACCAAGCAAGCTTTCAATAAAAAGAAAGCTGAATTAAATCACATGTACACGGTTGAAATTCCAGAGAATAAAAAGGAAATCAGTCGTGCACGTGAATTTGGCGATTTAAGCGAAAATTTCGAATATAAAGCAGCAAAGGAACGTCAAGACCAACTATATCAAAAGCTCAAGACACTCAATGCCGCATTGGAAAAAACCGTCATCATCGACCCGCAAAAAATTGATACGGCACGTATTACTGTAGGAACAAAGGTTACTTTAAAAAACACACAAAATAATGAAGCAATGAACTACACTATCTTGGGCAGGTGGGATACCAATTTAGACGAGAATATTATCTCAAATGAAGCACCAATCGCACAGTCCTTACTCGGCAAGTCGTGCGGTGATACAGTGATACTAAACGATATCGAATACGAAATTGTCGAAATAAAAAAGGGAATCTAAATGTTATCTCTATCATTCATGAGTATACCATAGAGGAGGAGAAATGAAGAAACTATTAGCACTCACCATTATCCTTCTTCCGCTCATGATATTTGCGGAAGAAGCTGTAGTCGGATACCTCGGAATCTCGGGAAGAGGGCTCAATGAGGCTATGCAAACTGCCTTGGGCCTTGAATATGGCGTCCTCGTTGAAAAGGTGTACGAAGATTCACCAGCAGAACTCGCTGGAATCAACGTCGGCGATGTCATTGTAAAAATTGATAATGAAAAAATGATTGATTTCGAAGGTTTAAGAACTATTGTTCAGGAGAATCCAGGTAAGACGTTGAAAATCGAAATTTCTCGTTCTGGAAAAAAGCTCTCAACAACAGCAGAACTTGGACAGCGGGAAAAGAAACGTACAAAAATCGATATTGATATACCTGATATGTGCGAATTAAAGGAATTATTCGGCAGAGGTAAGGAAGAACTGCAGGATGAACTTGAGGCGCTAAAGAAAATGGTAGAAGATCTAAAAGCTGAGATTGATGGGTTGAAAAAACAGATTAAGTAGTCATCTACAAGATTAAAAAAATAATGCCGGATTACCTATTATTTAAAAATTCCTTGACTTTTGGAGAATAGTCACTATAATTCTACAAAGGAGGTACTATGCCAGAAGTCGATAAGACAATTGAAGAAGGTAAGATATGGGCATTTATCGGATATTGGGGAATTTTATTTTTGGTGCCACTCCTCGGTAAGAAAGACAACAAATTCGCGGTATTCCATGGTAAACAGGGTATGATACTGTTTATTGCCTGGGTCGTTATCGTTTGGATATTAGGTTTCATCCCCATCATCGGCTGGTTTATTCTGCGGCCAATTGGTGGTCTTCTCTGTTTGGCTTTAGCAATTATTGGAATGGTCAAATCCCTCCAGGGTGAGTACTGGAAAATGCCAGTTCTCGGTGACATCGCTGAGAAGATAAATATTTAAAAATCACCAAGACGTTTTTCTAATAATTTTTATTGCAGGAATACGGTGTTCGTAATACCGTATTAATTAATTATACGTGTTCCTGCTGTTCTCCAGAGTGCCTTCTTTGCCTTATCTAATGATGTAATAATAACCTCATAACCACCGCTCTCGAGAAAGTTGATTGCTGCTTCTATTTTTGGACCCATATTACCTGGTGGAAATTGCCCTTCTGCCAAATATTCTTTTACTGCTGCAACAGTAATTTGGTCTAACCTTGTCTGCTCAGGCGTATTGAAATTGAGATAGACATTCTCAACATTCGTCAGAAAGATGAGTGTCTGGGCATTGATATCATGCGCTAAGACTGCTGATGCCCGGTCTTTATCAACTACGGCATCGACACCTTCATACGTACCATCAAGCTCAATATAGACTGGAATACCACCACCACCAGCAGCAACAACAATCACACCCTGATCAACGAGATGTTGAATGATTATTTTGTTAACGATACTGCGAGGGATGGGCGATGGTACAACTCTACGAAATCCTTTGCTTGAATCCTCTTTAATGATCCAATTAAACATTTTTTTTAAGTTCTCTGCTTGTTTCTTAGTGTAAAAAGGTCCAATAAACTTGGTTGGGTTTATAATCGATGGATCTTCAGGATCAACAATCA
This sequence comes from candidate division TA06 bacterium DG_78, assembly GCA_001303225.1. Classification (GTDB taxonomy): domain Bacteria; phylum Hydrothermota; class Tepidihabitantia; order SM23-42; family SM23-42; genus DG-78. The sequence continues at coordinate 5,486 of LJNI01000139.1, forward strand.
CCTGTGTTACAATCGTCACCACGTCGCGTTTTATACCGAGTCGGTATAATCTATTCTGAAGACTCTGTTCAATCATGTATCCCATGCCTCCTTCAGTATCAGCAACAATGACGCCTAGTGGTAAGACTGGAATATCTTTGGCAGTTCTCTCTACCCTCAACAGGGCATTGCCCACCTGAGGGCCATTTCCATGGGTAATCGCTAAATTGAAGCCTTCTTGAATTAACTCAACAATACCTTCAAGACTCTTCCGGGTATTGGCAAATTGCTCATGAATGTCTTCTTTCCCAGTCGATGAGATTGCATTGCCACCGAGGGCAATAACTGCCTTCTTCATTTCAAATTATAGGTATCAGTAGAAAAATGTCAAGATTTGAAACATAAGTTTCGTATGAAAAATCGCTGTAATCTTATTTTTTTATCGGTGTAATC
>LJNI01000140.1 GCA_001303225.1 candidate division TA06 bacterium DG_78
TATTTACAGTGTGAAATGGAATGGATGTGATAATAACAACCGAAAAGTTGCGACGGGAGTCTATTTCACAAGATTGAAATCTGGTAATTTCACAGTGGTCAAGAAGGTTATACTGGTGAAATAAATCACAGATAGAGAAAAATAGCACGATATCAGGTTATCAGTGTACCAGGATATCAGGAGAACAGGTAATCAGGACGTCAGGGGATCAGGAATAGAGGAGCATAAACGCTCCGAAATAGCGGTTATTTTGTATATCACCCCTTGACAAATCACGATTTTTCAATATAATATAGTGAAACGAATGGTGCAAACAAAACAGTTGTGCAGGTAGTTACATAAAAAAACAGTGAACAGGGCAACATTCGCTCTTTTTTTTTGTGAAAGGAGGTGCACTTATATGACGAGAGTTACTGTTTACGATGGCGAATCATTTGAAAATGCGATGCGGCGCTTTCGTAAATCGGTAGAACGTGCCGGTATTTTGAGAGATGTGAAGAAGCACGAAGTATATGAAAAACCGAGTGAAAAAAGGAAAAGACGTATGATAGCGGCACGTAAGAAAGAACTGAAGCGTCAAAGGGAGGCTCTATAGTAAGAACCCACGCTGAAGGAGTTTTAGAACTACCAAAAGTACTCGACATCCTCGCTCAATTCTGCCAGACTGAACCTGCTAAACAGCGGGCCAGGAATATTGTGCCTTTCGATACCCAAGAAGCAATAGAGGCTGAGTTACAGCGAGTCGATGGGATAAGGAAATGTGGTAAAAACGCTCAATTTTTTGAACCTTTTGAACCAGGGTATTTACGACGTGAAGTGATGGTTGTTCCCTATTTATCGATAGAAACTACCATTTTATTAAAGCAATTTTTAATATCAACAAAGCACTTAAAGGAATTGTTCAAGAAAACTGCTATTAATCATTTTTTTGCAGATCTTCATGCCTATGCTGAGCTTGTGAAGGAAATCGACACCATTATTGATGAGGATAATCAGATAAAAGATACTGCCTCAACTACATTATGCAAGATTAGGAGACAGAAAAAGGCTATCCATAAGAAGATTAAGCAGATGCTCACTACATTGCTGAAGAAACGACCGAGTATTTTTACGAGTTCTATTGTTGTTGAACGGAACAATCGGTATGTTTTATCAATTAAGAGCAATTTTAAGACTGAAATAGCAGGAATTATCCACTCATATTCAAATTCTGGAGAGACTGTGTTCATTGAACCTATTGAAATTACGAGCGATTCTGCCCGATTATTAGAACTTAATAATCAGGAGAATAAAGAAATAGAGAATATCCTGAGTAAGCTGACAACGTCTATTCGCATCAGAATAGAGGATATTGAGCATGACATCGATGCTGTTATTACCCTCGATGTTTTATTTGCAAAGGTGCAGTATGCAAATGATATTAGTGCGACAAAGCCTATTTTTGGTAGTAGATTCACTATAATTAATAGCTACCACCCCATTCTCACGGACATCATGGAATATGTTGTACCGCTCAATTTGCACTTAAACTCGAATAAAAGGATTCTACTCATTTCAGGACCGAATGCAGGAGGAAAGACAGTGGTTTTAAAGACGATTGGTTTGATGGTGCTCATGGCAAAGTGTGGGATGTTCATTCCTGCTGACGAAGGAAGCTCCCTGCCTTTTTTTGATGAGGTATATGCTGATATCGGAGATGAACAGAGTATTGAGTCGCACTTGTCAACCTTTGCTGCCCATCTCAAACAGATAAAGACTGCACTATCTGGAAAATCGAATTCACTCGTGCTCTTGGATGAATTGATGAGTCAAACATCTGTGGAAGAAGGGTCAGCATTAGCTGCGGCAATCATGGAAGAATTCAGTCGGAGGAAAACCACTGTTATGGCAACGACACATAATGAAAACTTGAAAATTTTTGTTGGTAAACGAGATGATATGATCAATGCTGGTATGGAGTTTACTGATCGGCCAACATACCGTCTCATTGTTGGAATTCCCCAGGCGAGCAACGCCATCAAACTCGCACAGCAGTTCGGCATTAATGGAGGCATTATTGAATTTGCGTACGAGTACCTGGATAAAGAGAAGATGTCCTTACATGAAGTATTTGAAGATTTGTCGAGAGAATTGAAGGCAGTGCAGGATGAAAGGCAGAAGCTGTCTCAGCTCATTAACGACTATGAGTCGAGGATCAAAGATTTTAGTATATTCAAGAAAAGAGAACTCAATCAGCTCAAATCAAAATATAAGGATGAACTCATTTATGCCAAACGGACAATTGAACATTTGATAAAGACGCTCAAAAAAGAGGGACCGAGCCAGGATCTTGTTCATAAGACACGCCATTTTTTTAAAGAAAAAATGGATATCGAAGAACCACATCAGCCTTATTATCCTCAGATTGGCGAAATTGTGAGATTACGAGACTTGAAACGAAACGGCCAAGTAATTGCAGAACACCAGGGAAAATTCAAAGTAAGTCTTGCTAATATGTATTTTTGGGTTGATCCAAAAGATATTGAGTCAGTAGCAGAAGGCTAATTCAGTAATGATTGAACGAGAGAAAATCGAAGAGATAAAGAGGCAAACCGATATTGTGTCACTGATTTCAGAGTATGTACCTCTCAAGAAAGTAGGCAAAAATTATCGTGCGCTGTGTCCCTTTCATTCAGAAAAATTCCCCTCGTTTTATGTTAATCCCGAGAAGGGAATATATTACTGTTTTGGATGTAAAAAGGGTGGGAATGCCATAAATTTCCTCATGGAGTATGAAAAGATGGATTTCCCCGATGCAGTGAGGAAACTCGCAAAAAACTTGGGTATTGAGATTGACACAACAAAGGGTCTCAAATACAAAGAATTGTATGAGGTGAATGAATTCGCTTGTCAGTTTTACTCGTTATGTTTAAGCAAGGATATTGGTAGACGGGGACAAAACTATCTTACGAGTCGTGAGATTATTCTTAACAAACTAAAAGATTTCAGACTAGGATATGCACCAGCGTCAGGTGGGTTAGTGACCTTTATGAGACAGAAGGGTGTGTCTATTGAAAGACTGAATCGAGCAGGTCTCATTTCTATGAATCACGAAATATTTCGGGACAGATTGGTATTTCCCATATTCAATCTTTCAGGTAGAATTATCGGTTTTGGAGGCCGTGGTATTGACGATTACATGCAGCCAAAGTATCTCAATTCTCCTGAAACACCCATTTTTAAAAAGGGTTCAGCGCTCTATGGCCTGTACCAGACAAAAGAATCGATGAGAACAAAAAACAAGGCGCTCCTCGTCGAAGGTTATTTTGATCTCCTGAGCCTCTACCAGAAAGGTTTTACGAATATTTGTGCGCCGTTAGGCACTTCACTCACTGAACAGCAGGCGATCTTAATTTCTCGTTATACAAAACGGGTGAATATTTTGTTCGATGGAGATATGTCTGGCATAAAGGCGGCCCTTCGGGCGATTGGTCTTTTCATCAATGCACAGGTTGATGTCTATGTCTCTTCCTTGCCAGAAGAATTGGACCCTGACACGTTCATCCATCAAGTAGGTGTTGATGAATTGAACAAGGTGATCGAATCCGCCCCTGATTTTTTCCATTTTTACAAGGACGCGGTTAAGGTTGATACTGTTGAACAAGAGGTAGCTCTTATAAAAGATTTAATACAGATCATCAGTAATATTCAGGATCCAATCAGGTTCGATCGCTATCTTAAACATATCTCGCACGTCTTTGGGATAAATGAAGATACCATAAAGAGGGAAATGGAAGGCAAAAAACCTTTGCGAGAGCAAAAACCCATACGTAAGCTTAAAGTCACGCAAGAAGAGCGATTAATGGCGATGATTTTAAACGCAAAGGATCATTTTCCATTAGCGAAGGAAATCTTATCACCTGACGATTTCAATCAGGAAGATATAAAACGTTTGTACAAGACAAAACTGAAGAATGAGTGTTTTGATATTGATGATTTGTCGACTGCTGCGGATGAATCACTGAGAGAAAAAATGTATTCAATAATAATGAAGGAAGAGCCGGTCTCTAAAGAGGCATTTTTAGATGCACTCTTTCGGTATAAGAGTACTATCGAGGAACGAAGAATTCTTGCCAAGATAGGTCAGCTTAGTAAAAATGGAGATGTCAAAAGCATGGGAGAATATCGAAAAAAGCTGGATATTCTGAAGGAACAGCTTGCCCTAAAGCGAAAAATGTTGAACATCACTATTAACGAGGAAGCTGTACGCAGTAATGAAGAGTAAACTTATTTATATTTGTTTTGTCCAAAAGGGGTAGGTGTACTTAACAAGGAGTGTTAGAAGTGAAATATACACAAAAAATACTTGCTAAGGCTAAAGAGCAGGGTCGTATTTCCCTTAACGAAATAAATAAATTAATACCAGATAATGCAACACCTGAAGAAATAGATGATATCTTGCATACACTCTCACGATACGGCATTAGTATCGTGAGTGATGGAGAGCAGGTTCCTGAACGCAAACGTACAAAGACAACATTGCGACCAGAGGAGCCTATAAGAGCGTATTTTAAGGAACTGGCGAAATACGATCTTTTAACAAAAGAAGAAGAATATGAATTGGCAGTGAAAATTGACACTGGTTATCGAATGATTGCTCGTCAATTCTTACATTATCCGTGTGCAATCAACAAATTAATTGATGTTTGTAAACAGGTGGAATTTTGCCACCGGAGCCTCGATCAGATATCACGCGTTGAGATTGAAGCAATGGTTGATAAACGTGCATTTTGGGCAGAACGTCAGCGTTTCATCCGTCGCGTTAAATCGATTCAGAAAGATTACACGTCTCTTATCCAGTTTTACAAGAAATATCGAAAAGATAAATCAAAAACGGTTGAGTGGCGTATATTTGAGAAGGAAGAGAGAATCTTGAGAAAGTTATCAATCCTATCACTACAACATGGTGTGGTTAACACAGCGATTCATACATTTAAAGAAAAGATTACACGACTCGGGAAGGTTAAGAAAACACTGCCACGATTGAGAAACCAGAAAGAGATAAATACATATACGCGAGAGAAAAGAACTTTAACAAACGAACTCGGAGGTAATCATGGTCACGTAGAAGAAACAATACAGATTGTTACTGCCTGGGAGAATTTGATCAATCGTGCTCGGCAGCGGATGATTGAGGGTAATATGCGGTTGGTCATATCGATTGCCAAGAAATATGTAAACCGAGGTCTCGAATTTGCTGACTTGGTTGGTGAGGGCAATAATGGTCTTATTAAAGCAGTAGAGAAATTTGATTACAGAAAAGGCTACAAATTTTCCACCTATGCGACCTGGTGGATTCGGCAGGCAATTACTAGGGCAATCGGAGACCAGGCGAGGACCGTACGTGTACCTGCTCACATCCTTGACACAATGAATAAAGTTGCGCGTGCTCAGCGTGACATGATTCAAGATTTAGGCCGAGAACCTACAGTTGAAGAGGTTGCCAACCGTCTTGATATTCCTATGGATAAGGTACGAATGGCGCACAACATCGCATTAATACCTATCTCATTAGACAAGCCAATTGATGACGAAGAATCAAGTTTTGTGGGTGATTTTATTAGTGATCCGATGGCAGATTCTCCGTCACGTAGGGCAGCCATTTCGATATTGAAAGACCGTTTCACCGATATATTAAAGGATTTACCGAAGAGAGAGGAGAAGATTATCCGTCTACGTTTTGGACTTAATGATGGTATGCCGAAAACTCTGGAAGAGGTGGGTAGAATGTTTAACATTACGAGAGAGAGGGTCAGACAGATAGAATCTAAGGCGCTCAAGAAACTCCGCCATCCGACACGATTGCGTAAGTTACAGATGTACAAAGATTTGATCGATTAATGCACGACTCATGTAGTTGT
>LJNI01000141.1 GCA_001303225.1 candidate division TA06 bacterium DG_78
CGACTATGAACGCGGTATCGTATCATTTACTAATGAAAATATTATAACGAACTACACTCGTATCGAGGTTGAATACCAACAGGCTCTCGAAGACTATCCAAATACGTACCAAGAAACCGATGCACAAGTAAAAGTGGGTGGTGTTGCCTTCACCAGCATGTACCGCAGGAGGTTTGACAACAAAGAAAATCCTCTCAGTTTTACACTCAGTGATGCTGAGATAGAAAGCCTCAAGACTTCCGGTGATAGTCTAACTGTATTGCATACCTATGCCGATACATCTTCGCAAGGAAGTTACATCATCGAAGACGACCACTTTGTCTTTGTCGGTGAAGGAAATGGCGACTACGACGTGACCTTCTTCTACGCAGGTGAAAACAAAGGCGAGTACGAATATGATCCAACAATCAAAGGATTTACTTACCGAGGGTCAGGCTTCGGAAACTATTCACCAACAAAATTTATCACACCACCTCAGCAGCATCAATTTTATGGTTTGGGTGCACGTATCTTTGAGACTGTTTGGTTAGAGATATATGGTTCAGACATTGATTTCAACACCTTTTCACACATCGACGACGGAGATAACTTTAGTAAGGGTGGTCGTGTAACCTTAGCTAAAACATTTCACATATTTTCTCTGTACGGTGAATATATCTACTATGATGAAGATTTTTCTATGCCTGCAGCAAAAGAAGGAATCGACTACCAATACCAGTGGAATACACAAGAACCAATGAAAGAGCTCGGCAACGTTAGTGTAGGTGTTACGCCAACGGATTTCTTAACAGCAGACCTCGGTTACAGCATACTAAACCACACACATAGACGAAAATTCATCAATGTGCAACCATTCTTTTTTCAGTTTGGTTATCAAGGAATTGACAGCACCCACAAGTACTATGTTGGGCTCGTAAAGAAGTTTGGTAATTTGTCACTCAATAGTCGATATGAACATGAAGAAGAGTCACACCTCTTAACGTACGATATTAACTATGTTACACAGAAAAATTATGGTATTGGGTTATCAGGAAGTTATGATAGAGATACAACAGATAGAGGAATGACAACAATTGCGAGTATATTTTCGCCTCTCTTATCCCTGTCATTAGGTCGTAGAGTATTTAATGACACGACATTTCTTTTTGGTAACGCCGCAATAAATATTTCCTATGGAGGTTTATCTCTACAGGGCAGTCTTGAACAGAGCCAGCGATATTCTCAAAAGAGGGATGAAATATACACAAAAGTCGATGAAGGTGAGGGTAATTATGTATACGATTCAACGACCAATACTTATATTGAAAAAGAAGGCGGCGATTATATAAAACAAATCTTTTTGCTCGGAGAATTTGATCGCGTCGTCACACGAAGCTACAGTCTCGAGGGTAAATATACTTACTCAATCTTCGGATTACTGACACGACTGAACTATATAGATGAAAAAAATTATTTGAGTCACACCGAAGATATTTTATGCACCGTGAGTAATGATATGTATAGTTTTGAAATCAATCTACGACAGGATATCACTGAGGATGCGCGTTATGCCCAGTTCGCTGTTTCAAGCCGTGAACGGCTCGTCTCTTTTGTCCCTGTCTATAAAAAATTTTTAGGTCGTGCTGAAATAAAGGAGGAGATAGAAAAGTACGGTACACTTGAGACCGCGAGAGAAAGCTCATACAGCGGTGAGATGGGTTACAGTATTTTTTCGAAACCACTGATACGACCAAAAATAGGTTATGCGTATAGTACAGTATTTTCCCAATATTTTGAACATCTGGATATCCGACGACAGACGCCGCGTGCGAGTCTTCTCTGTGGAATACCAATTAAAAAGAATAGTGGCAGAATAGAATTAACTGGAGAGCTTATTTATCACCGGTACAATATTGATGATGTACCCTATTTCTTCACGGCAACAAAACCACCAGGCCTCACTAAAATACTCGGTGTAACAACGAGCCTGGGGATAGGTGGCAATACCATTTTCAGTTTCATCTATAAAATTGAATTTTCGCCAGATAATGATATACGACAAAATTTGAGACTTCAGACAAGAATACGGTTTTGATGAAATGAAATTAAACCAATTCTCATATCATCTGCCACAAGAGTTGATCGCACAATTCCCGTTGGAAAATCGCGGCACAGCAAAGTTGTTAGTACTCAATCGCAAAAAAGGCACCATCACTCACCATATATTTTATAAAATCAGTGACTTCTTCAAAAAAGGAGATGTACTCGTACTCAATAACACAAAGGTCTTCAAGGCCCGTCTGAAAGCAAAAAAAGAAACTAGTGGTAGTGTTGAAATACTCCTCATTAAAAAAATTGAAGATCGCGTCTGGGAAGCAATGATTTCTCATGCCAAGCGGATAAAAAAAGATACAAAAGTGTTTATTAACAAGGATATTTATGCCATTGTCAAAGAGAAACTGGGCTCGCGATGCCAATTAGAATTCAATAGCCCAGTCGAGTTAGTCATAAAAGAACACGGCGAAGTTCCTCTGCCCCACTATATCAAACGAGAAACAGTATCTCATGATGAAAGATATTATCAGACGATTTATGCAAAAGCAATTGGTTCAATTGCGGCTCCTACTGCAGGGTTACATTTTACTAAAGAGATATTGAAAGAGATATCAAGAATTGGTGTGACAATTGCTGAAATCACCCTACATATCGGTCCAGGCACATTCAGACCAGTTAGAAAAGAAAACATCGAAGAGCATACAATGGAGACAGAGTATTTTGAAATATCAACTGATACGACGAAAACCATAAGGACTGCACAAAGGGTTATTGGTGTAGGCACTTCAGTTTGTCGAGCACTCGAAGCCTATGCAAACAGTGGTATGCATAGTGGATCGGTTGATTTGTACATCTGTCCAGGCCATACATTTAAAGTTATTGATTGTCTCATTACGAACTTCCACCTACCACGTTCAACACCGCTGCTCTTGGTCTGTGCATTTGCTAGTAGAAAATTAATTTTCAAAGCGTACCAAGAAGCGATCAAAAAGCAATATCGCTTTCTCTCATACGGCGATGCCATGTTAATCCTGTAAATATAAAAATATAAGACCATTCCAGAATTCTATAAAAATGATACACCAGCTACGTACTCATTCTGAAAAATAAATAACCCTACTATCTATATTATTGTCGTCATTATGGCTGTGCGTGTTTTGACGACGTCTATTGTAGTAAGACAGCAGGGCTATTTTCTATTTCTTCTCAATAGCAGTATCCAGAATACTCATAAGCAAAATGTGTGCCAGAAATCTACAATGTACCCCACATAAGTCATTAAATTACGGATGTTTTTAGCAAATGAACAAGCACCCTGTCGATCCACAAAAAAGTGGTGGATTTTACGTCAGTATGGTCATTGAGTTGTTTAATAATGAAAACATATGACTATGAAAGTCTCCATTGCACATACATACTAATTAACACTGTAGACAATCTTAAGGTTCACTATATTATGGTGATTTCAACTACAGTTACTGTAGATTTTTTCGGCATAAATACAGTTGCCCAGCGTGTCCCACACAGCATACGCTGGGCAACCTATTACCCCCCACTGATGATTAATTACCCTACCAATACGGTTTTCTCGAGTTATTTATATTCCCCTGCTCAAAGCTATTCAAAAAGACCACCAAAGATGTTTAGATGGTTGATTACAAAACTCGTCACTACCACATCCAATTGCAATGCTACAGAGATTGGGCACCCCAATTTTTTCCTTTGGTTTAAGGTGGTGATATGGAGTTAAACGGGATGCCCAATCAACATCCATTACGTTTTTCCTTAACTCTGAGCTACCTGCTTCAGTGCTAGCTGTCTTATGACCAGAAATTTTTGTCATCCATGAACCACCTAAATTTTAACGAAAATACCTTACTCACTTTATTCAGTTCATCATAATTCAAAAAACTCTCGATTCTCTACAGTAAGACATAGCAAAATCTGTGCCAGAAATATTAAGTTTCTAACTGAAAAGCTTTGGAATTTAGTGAAGTTATCTGGGTACTCCTGTTGTAGTTTTAATGATTACGAAATGTGATACATTTACTGCCGTTTATCTTTGAATATTATTTTAGGGGCAAGCCAGCCAATATCAAAATATTCAAAATTTCATGTATTCTACACCAAGGTACCATTTCTAAGATAGTGGTACATTTTACGCCAGTTCAGATACTAATTTTGCACGTTCACTTAGTTATGCTCATCTAAATGGCACTATTGATGTGATAGATACTTACACGTTCGGGCTTGATTTCGTAATATTGTATTTCTTTATTAAATCCCTCAAGCCCCTACGACTGATACCGAGATTTCGTGCAGAACGCGTCACATTCCAACGATTACGAACAAGGGCCTGAATAATATACTCTTTCTCCAATTGCTCCTTCAATTCTTTTAAGGTCTTCGTTGTCTGAAGGTTCAAAGGTACTAAACCAAGGTCATTTTCGTCGAGATATTGTCCTCGACCCATAATCACTGCCCGCTCAATACGATGAATGAGCTCTCGCACATTTCCAGGCCAAGAATGATGCATCATTGTTTCCATGCCGCTTTTGGTAAAACCACGAAATTTTCTTCGATATCTTTTATTCATTTGTTCTAAGTAATACTTACTGAATATATCAATATCCTCGGGTCGGTCTTTTAATGGAGGTAGATAAATTGTCGCAACACTTAACCTGTAAAAGAGGTCTTTACGAAAATTACCCCCTTTCACTTCAGCCTCGATATTTCTATTAGAGGCAGCAATTACTCTAATATCAACCTTGATCGGTGACTTACCACCAATCCGATCAATCTCCTTCTGCTCAATTGCCCGTAAGAGCTTCACCTGAAGATGCAAAGGAAGTTCACCTATTTCATCGAGGAAGATTGTGCCTCCTTGAGCAACCTCGAACTTACCTTTATGCTGCCTATATGCACCTGTGAAGGCTCCTTTTTCATGTCCAAAAAGTTCACTCTCCAAAAGGTTATCTGGTATTGCACCACAGTTCACTACGACAAATGGTTTTTCTGCTCGTGTGCTCTGTTTATGAATTAACTTGGTGATGAGTTCTTTTCCCGTACCTGTTTCACCAATGAGCAAGATTGTCGCATCAGTCCGAGCGAGTTTTGATAACGTCTTCCTTACATCATCAATTGCCTTTGATTGTCCCATTAGTTCAGGTGCATATTTCTTCTCATCGCTTCGAAACCCGAATATAGCGATTTGATTACCACCCTTACACTTAGCGACAAAAAGAGCATGATCAGCCTCAACAATTATTGTCTCGCTGTCGTAAACCTTCTCAATAGGGAATGATGAAATGCCAATGCTTACTGTGAGCAAAAATTGCTCTTCACCGTGTGAAAATTTCAATTGCGTAATCTCTTTTTGTAACTTCTGAGCAAGTTGGTTCGTATTCTGAATATCAGCATCGGGCATTAAAATGGCAAATTCATCACCACCATAGCGCACAGGGATATCATATTTCCTTACAGTACTCTTGATGCATTCAGCTACTTTAACGAGAATCGAATTACCAAACATATGACCATAAGAATCATTAACCGCCTTGAAATTATCTAAATCGAGCATCATGAAAGAAATATCTCCTGTCTTTAATCCTTGGGCACGAACAATTTCTTCTTCAAGTCGGTTACGAAGATAACCATAATTGTATAATCCGGTCAAAGAATCGTGTACACTCAAGTCATAGAGGTGACTGTTTTCAATTGCGACACTTGCCTGAGCAGCGAATGCTTCAAATATTTTCTCCTCGAGTCGTGTAAAATCCTCGATTTCTGAGTGCGAATCGACATAAAT
>LJNI01000142.1 GCA_001303225.1 candidate division TA06 bacterium DG_78
GTATGGGAAGGACAGGAAAGATGTTTGCGATTGAATACTTCAATACAAAGGCTGATGTCTATTGTATTGCCAAGGGCATTGCTTCTGGTCTACCCTTAGGTGCGTGTGTGGCGAGGTCGGGTATTATGGATTGGCAACCTGGCTCTCATGCATCAACGTTCGGTGGCAATCCTGTGTCCTGTGTCGCAGCACTCAAAACAATAGAACTTTTAGAACACGGATTGATCGAGAATGCAGCAAAGCTTGGTGACATTGCAATGGCACGGATTCGTGAAATGGAAACTCACTATGACTGTATCGGTGATGTCCGTGGCAAAGGTCTGATGCTCGCTATCGAGTTCGTTGGTGACCAGATTACGAAAGATCCTGTGCGTGATAAACGTGATGCAGTTGTTTATGAATGCTTCAAACATGGTCTCTTGTTACTCGGTGCAGGAGAGTCAGCTGTGAGATTTATCCCACCACTCATTATAACCGAAGGGCAATTACAGGTTGGTCTCGATATTTTTGAAAAAGTATTGAAAAAAGTTTTTCGGATGTTCGGATGAATGAATAACAAAAAAAGGGCTGCTTTAGACAGCCCTTTTTAAAATTTTAATTCTATTGAGGCATCATGTAAATACCAAACCACACAGTGACCGTGTCATACCGGTCACCCCAATATTCATCAACGATATAGAAATGGAGCAAGGCTCGTGCAGCGTCACCAGTTCCGAGGTTGTCTCTGACTGGTTGAAGCGGTAGTGATATATTTTGTAAGATAAATGTATCCACGCTCGCGGGATCAACGAGTCCCTCAATTTGTCCGTATAGAGAAATTTCATCGGGACCAAAGAAGACGTCACCGCCTTCTGTATAATATTCCCACACTAATCTATCCAGAAAACAATCTACAGAATTTTCTGCCACGAAATGAATTTCTTCAATTGTTGCCACAACGGTCGTATCTCCCACATAGGTGTACCATCCTATGGGATTCATATAGGTAATCTTAACATCCGGCCGCAAACTTGTACCTTCTTTCGCATAGTCACACGCAATATACACAACTACCGCCACCAATAAAAATACCAGAAACTTCTTCATCATTCCTCCTTTTCCACTTTTTAACAATTTTATTCAATATTTTTTATTTGTCAAGATGTAAAATTAATATTAAACCCGTGGTCTTCAAAATTTACTGTCAACAATAGAAGATTATTAATGAGATGAATCCACGAGTGAATGGTACAGGTCTTCTGTTTCTTGGTCTGGACTACTATGGAGTTCTTTTTGTAGTACCTGTTTCAGAACATTGTAGCATGTTTTGATTGCTGCTACACGTCCGAGTCGATAGAGACTTTTCATGTATAATCGTGCAATTTCTTCTGATAATGGATCAATGGATAGATATGTGTCACATGCTGTAACACAACTACGGTCGTCACCATGTTTTGAAGAGTATTGAGCAAACCAATGCAGTGCACGCAATCGATGTTCACGAAAGCGACGTCGTACCACATCTGTCCAAGAATCATAAATTTCAGGTAAATAATCTCCTTTGTAGAGATCCAAAACATGGCGAATAACGTGCGCTTTTTCTTGATCTAATCCGACCCGTTCTGCTTCTTTGAGTAGAAATTCATACTCTTCAGTATCTACTTGTAATGCAACTTCGGGTAATAACTGATATTTCCCGTGTTGCCGCATAAAAATTTCACTCTGGGCAATTTTGCCTGGCAGAGCTTTGGTGAGTGATTGTCGCATCCGTGTCGCAGTCGTTCTGAAATTTATACTTGCGCGTTTTTTGGGAAGGCTAGGCCATAACCGTTCGAGTATAACCTCACGGTGTACTGGCGACTCACGCTGGGTAATCAAAAATGCAAACAGTGATCGTGTTTTCTCAGTTGGCCAGACGACTGGTAATGGATTGTCCTTTTTGTCAAATAATTGGAGTCCACCGAAACACTGCACCTTTATTTCCAGTTGTGGCCTCTCTTTTGGCACGTTGAGCGATAAGAGGTAATTCTTCTCGATGCCATGTTGCTGGGCAATCTTGATGAGATTGGGATTGAGACGTAATTCGCGCAGTAAGATGCCGCTATATCCTTTTATCTTTGCGAGATGTATGGCGCGGCGAAGGTACTTCGTAGCTTCCAGCTGTTTATTTACAGCGAGATAAAAGGTTGCACATGCAAAGTATGAGAGGCATTCACTCACCTTACGACTAAATTTTTGTGCTAATCGCAGACTTGTCATAATTGGCTCTTCAGCTTTTTTGAATTCGCCTAGGGCAACGTGCAATAAACCGATTTCCCTCATGACAAAAATACCCGAAGGACTTTCTATATTGTTCACCTTTTGTCGCAATTGTTTAAGTTTTTCTTCTGCCTTTGTATAATCTCCTTGGTATCGATAGAGGCGACTAAAATCCCGAAGCATCGCAATCTCTTGTTCTGTCCACTGCAATTGTTTGAAACCACTGAAGGCTTTACTGAAATACTGTTCTGCGAGTTTCCATTGTGTTTTTTGCAGATAGAGTGCACCAAAAGCTTGCTGGAGTGCAGCTTTTGACCAAGGGTCTTCATAAGGTCGACACAATGCCCAGCCTTGGTCCAGACACTGTTCAGCCCACGCTAATTTACCGAGAGCGATAGCAGTCTTTGCAGCATTAGCAAAAATTATGCCGAATTGCAACCGGTAGTCATCCTTAATTCTTTCAATCAGTGGTTCAAATAATTCGAATGCCGTACGCATGTCACCTTGCGAAAATGGGAGATATGCCAAATTATTTCCGGTCGTGATCAAATTAGAAAAATCTTTAGTGTATTCAGCTAATCGATAGGCTTTCAGCAAGTATATCCTCGCCTTTTTGAAATCGCCTGTTGCTCTCAATACCAGACCAATAGAATTAAATAAATTCACCCTCAACTTATCTTCGCAATGAGGGCACGCCTTTAATGCTCTGTAGTGGTACTTTAATGCCGTATCATGGAATCCTTTTGTCCACATGAGAGTACCGTGTTCCATCAGTGCAAATGCCAGATCAGACATATTGCCTGTACTCTTGAGCAGGTGTTCTGCTTTCGTATAAAGTTCTTCTGCTTTCTGGAGGTCTCCGCGCATTCGATATAGATCACCTTGTGTGACTAAAAGCCGTGGTTGTCCCTCAAGTATGCTCTCGGGAATCTGTTTGAGCCACGTATCGAGTGTAGTGAATCGCAGTTGGTTTTCTATCTGTTTTGAAATGTGGGCGATGAGCTTACCAGCCCACGTATAATTCTCTACTGTTAAATAATGCTGAATTGCTTGTTCGATTTGTCCTTTTTTCTCATAGTACCGTGCCGCCTTGAGATTGAGTGATTTCTGTAAACGATCATTGTCGATACGCTCCAAGAGAAATTGCCGAAACAGAAAGTGATACTTGAACTCATCTTTGCCAATCGTTGAAACAAACAAATTCCGATGTTCAAGATCACGTAACAATCTCACCGAATTTTTCATTCCTAGAACCACATTACAAGCATCAGGCGTCATTGTTTCTAAGACCGCACTGCATTTTAAAAAATCCTGAACTTGAGGACTCTCACCAGTTAAAATTTCATTAGCAAAATACTCAAAAAGCGGCTGGCTCTGTGCCATATACCCATTTAATGTTTCCTTGACTGTTTTTCTATCCCTACCTGCTGACTGGATGATTAATTGGATGCCAGTAACCCATCCTTCAGTATGCTCAGATACACGACGCAACTCATCATCTGAAGGCATCACCCGATACACGCCGGTTAGGAGTGCCTTAATTTCATCGTGGGTGAATGTTAAATCATCACGTGATAATTCAAAAAGACTCTGCTTTGACCGCCATTTGGCAAGTGAATTAAGTGCAGGCGTAGTTCGGGAAGCAATGAGCACATGTACAGTATCTGGTAAATGGTCAATAAAGTAATTTAATGCTTTATGGACCATGCTGTCTTTAAGAATGGTATGGTAGTCGTCGAAAAGCAAGAGGACCTTCTCGGTTCGTTTCTCCACTAACTCGTTGATTAATGTTCCCATGACAAGTTCATAGTTCTTAGCAACATCAATACCGTGTTCTAGTAATCCACTGCTTCGTTCAACAACGTAGGGTTGGAGTTTTTCCAGTCCATGCATTAAGTAAGAAAAAAATACCATTAAATCACTATCTGTTCTATCTAAATTATAGAATATAACAGGTACGTTTTGGTACTGGATAAACTGGGTCAAGAGTGTTGTTTTACCGTAACCAGCATCAGCAATTACACTAATGATTTTTTTGTCGAGATTTTCTTTGAGTAATGAAACGAGTCGTGTTCTTAAGATAACATTTTCTTTCAATATTGGTGGTGAAAGTTTGGTTCTTAAAATAAACGGTTCTGCACGTTTTTGTTTCTGTAGTTTGATCGTATGTAATTGTGTATCAGCTTTCTTTATCAACGTACGAGATTGGGTTCCATCACCAGGATAAATTGCTACACCAATACTCAATTCTAGATGCAGTGTATTTTTACCATCAATAATGAATTCATATGTTTCCACTGTTGTTTTCAAACGCTTGAGAATACTCATTGCAATGGCTTTTCCTGTATTAGGCAAAATGATAGCGATCTCATCATCACTATAACGGAAACAAATGTCAATCCTGCGTACTGATTTTTTTAGAAGCTTAGCCAAATCGCTCAGAACTCTATCTCCAGCTGCGTGTCCATACGTATCGTTAACCATTCTAAATTTATTAATATCGATCATAAACAGTGAAAAATTTTCGCCGTACTTCTTTGAGATTTTGATTGTATTTTTTAAATATGTATCAAAGTGCTGATGATTATAAAGCCCCGTGAGGTGGCCTGTTTTTACTGATTTTGCAGCGGTTGCCTGTGATTTAGAAAACTTGGCAGAATTATTTCTTTTGTGCATCACCTTATATTTCTTTACACCACCCATACTTAAAATAAATTGTAGTCAGTAAATTTTACATGTCAAGGAGATATCAAAAGCTGTACTCCTTTGACAATAGATTTTTTAACGGGTTAATCTTTTTATACGATAGCTATCAATGTAAATTATTGAGCTGATCGAGATTGCAGGAGTGACCGGTAAAGGTCCTGTGTTTTGGCGGAGGGGCTGCTGCAAAGTTCCTTTCTTAATCTTTGCTGAAAAGATGTGTAATATGCCTTAACTGCTGCGAGACGTCCCGTGTGAGCTAAACACATCATATATATACGGGCGATTTCTTCTGAAAGTGGTTCTACGCTCAGATAAGATTCGCACGCTGTAATACAGCCAAAATTATTACCCTGCTCCTTTGCGTACTGTGCTAACCAATGCAGGGCACTCAGTCGACGTTCACGGAGGCTTCGGCGAAGAACGTCTGTCCATGAATCGTATATTTCAGGGAGATAATCTCCCTTATAGAGAGTCAACGCCTGTTCTATAATCTTTGCCTTTTCTTCAGGAGAACTGGCTCTCTCTGCTTCTTTGAGAAGGAGAGTAAACTCATCAGAATCTACGTGGAACTGAATATCGGGGAGCAGTTGATATTTACCCTGGTGACATACAAAGATCTGTTGCCGATCGACTTGTCTTGAAAACACTTTACTAATCGTTTGCCGCATACGCGAGGCTGTGGTTCTGAAATTGATACTTGCGCGGTCTTTTGGGAATCCAGGCCAAAGTGTTTCAATAAGCGTTTCACGACGTATTGGTGTTTCTCGATGTGTAACCAGAAAAGCGAACATTGACTGTGTTTTCTCTGTTGGCCAAATAAGAGGAAGTACTGCTCCTTTTTGATCTTTCAATTGTAGCCCACCGAAACATT
>LJNI01000143.1 GCA_001303225.1 candidate division TA06 bacterium DG_78
ACGTGATCCGTAGTATTCTAAAGAATCACCATACCACCAGGCATCAAAGTGCTGGATACCATCGGCCTCTTCTAAATCGACGCCCTTATGATTTGGATCAATTTGTAGCGCGTTGTATGCCCAATTAGCATTGATTACGTTGTCATCGATATGCCAAATAAGGATGCCACTGCCTGGTAAGAAGAAGTCATATTCACCGTAGTCAACTGAAATCGGTATACCATCTTCAGCATCGATGATGATCGTATCTTTCTGTCTGATATCCTGCTGTCGATTCTCAATCAGGAAGAATTCGTTTTGTGAAATCGGTATTTTTATCATGGTTTGATTTATCAGACTATACTGTGTTGTATCGATCTCTGAGGCGCGGAGTGTCAGCAGTGTTTCTGGATCAGTGATGACTACGGGATTTACCCAGAGCATCGCATATCGTGACCAGGCACCAAGATTTGCGGGAATCGACCCTTCTGGTGCACCTTCGAAGGGCGAACCGACCCAACCGCCTGTGCACATGAGATCCCACGCACCAACGCCGTTAGACCATCCGGTAATATCATAGAGATCTGGTAAGCCAAGGGTATGCCCGAATTCATGGACTACCGTACCGATTTCACCAACCATGTATTCATCCACTCGTGCCATCTCAGAATTTATACCAGCCTGCCATATCGTATCGGTTCCAGCATTGGCGAGGATATACGGAATACCAAGATAATATTCGAGAGCACCTGAAGGTATTGTTGCCGAAGGAATATCGAGAAAACGGAAGAAATTAAGACTCGTCTGGAGCAGTGTACCAGCGTGGAAGACGATGATTTCGTCATATTCAGAGAAATCTACTGTTTCATCCAAATCAGCAGCAGCAACACCATCGGCGAGTATTCTCACCAATCCCATATCCATGGCGTATGTATTGTAGTAAACAAAACCGGTTTCCTGGTCGTAGTGATGAAATCCACTATAGTAGCGCATTTTGTGAGGTAGTTGGTAACTCTCTGTTGCTCCATCAGGTTTGACTGTCCAGGTGACTTCACACTGACCAAACGAATTTACCTTATAGTAGTTACTCAAGAATTGCATGTTACGTTCAAAATAGGTTTTGTTATGCGGTGGATCATAGTAGAGGCCATCTTCCGGAGTGCCGAACCCCTCCAGATCCATTTTACCATTGCCCGTTGTGGCAGAATCGTCGTCTTCGATGAATTCTACTCTCAAGACCAGAACCTTCTTTTCAATCCGTCCTCTGTACGGCAATTCAGGCAGCGGGAAATTTTTAAAAAATCTCACTGTATGAAAATGTTCTGCAGGAATGATGTCTGTTTCTTGTTCTCCAACCAAATACACAGTCAGGTGTGACTGTGGTGGTATTTGATGTGGTTGTGGTTCCTTATTTTTCGTCAATATTATTTTTTCACCAAAACAGAGCATGGTGAGTAGTAATAGAGTAATGATTCTCTTCAACATAACCTCCAATTTTTTTAAAAAAGTTTCTCAATCATTTGTATACTCATTCAAAAATGCAATCATATTGATGAAGACAATAGAACAGGTGTTTTTTTTGTGATTCCAAAAACAAACCGAATTTTGTACATGTAGTCTTATCCTCTAACCTCCACGTTATAGTATATAACATATGGTTCTTCATGTCAAGAGTCATAAGATTTGTTTTTTCATTTCAAAATCGTATTCTATACTGATATTGTAAACTGTATTCACCTTCTTCATCTCTTCTTATCAATATTTCATTTTTGTCATCAATGAAATATTCGACATTAAATTCATTCGAAATGGTCGTGATGCCATACGTATATGTAATAAAAAGATCCTTTGAAATATATTTTCCGACCGTGAGCTTTGCTGTTTCTTCAGATTCGAAAAAAGGTCCTTCAATGACAAAATAGTCGAGCCCAGTATACTGCCGTATTCGGCGGGTAACATCACTCTCAAGCCACAGCAGAATACTCTGGGGGAGAATCTTACCGACATAGTCACCACCCTTCATAGACTCAAGCTCTTGCCAGGTAATATTTAGACTCAGATAGGTTATAATATCTTGCTCACTGTATATTGGAGGATCAGAAAAGAATTCGAAAATGGGTTCAGATAGGGGCCCGAAGCAGTGTAAGATGATTTTTATACCCTCTCGTGTATTCATTTCAGCCCAAATATCCAGTTCTGGATCAATTTCTTCCTCAGGGATGAATGTAACTTTTCCCATCGTGATTGAGAGAATGTGATTGAGCCAATAAAAATTACCACGGCGTGTTTCGAGGGTTCCAGATAGATAGAGTGGTGTGTGTTCTTTAATAACGTACAGTTCACCACCGAACTCGATATCTGCTTCACGGTTGCGTAACCATATATTTCTATCCCCTCTAATTTTTAAATTCATTGTCCAGTTGTCATCGCCTTCTTCTTGTTTGGGTTTTAGCCCGAAGTCTATTGGAACAATTCCTTCTTTCACGGTGATATTACCATTGTAGTATGCTATTTTATTTTTCATGCCTACAGAAAAATTTCCGCTCCCTGTACCGAAAACAAACGGCAGGAATTGAATTGGTGCATCTTTAAAGCTGAAATCAAAATTTAAATTTTGAACTTCGAATCGAGGTTCTAATTTTACGACTCCACCTGCAGTTACCCAGGTAGATTTACGAGCACCCGAAGATTTTACATTATGGATTGAAGACACACGGCCTCTCCCTGATTCAAAAATAATATGGTTATCTTCAATGAGGACATTACTCTCAACTGAATCGAATTGTGTTGAGATGACATTAATTACAAATGACCCATTTTTAATTGTACCCTTACCATTTATTGTAAAATCATCGATTGTACCCTGCACCACACCCTCACCGCTCAACAAGCCATCAGGGTTGTTCATAAAATTGTGTAAGAAAGGTAATACCCATACCCCTACATCAGTGAACTGTATGGATACATCAGATTTTTCAAGAGAGAGGAGGCCGTGAGCATATATGTTTTGATTATTTTCATCTGATACGGTAAGTGTCTCAATATTGATTGTGCTATTTTGAATGTCACCGAGTATCTTTAATGAACCATTTTTCATACCCATAAAATTGATATCCTGGGCATTGATTGAAAATTTATTATTTCCGACAGATAGGTTGAGCTCACCACTCATACTATCTTCTATCCCCAGCAACAAGCCTAATTTTGTGAGACTACCATGAGATAATTCCCAGCGCAGCGGCTCAACTATTCCCCTCAGTGTTCCACCGATAAATGAGAGATAAATCTCATCGACTCGTTTATGCAGAATATTAAATGAGATAGGTTCGATATTCTGTGTTTTAACACCATGGTAGTTGATGTTGAACGAAGAAATGACGCCCTGCCATATGTTGTCGAGTGAACCGCTGATGTTGAGGGAGTCGATGTCGGTATGCGCCTGTATTGTAAATGCGCTATCGTGGATGGAGAGAGTACTTTTGTCAAGATTCCAGTTTTTGAATGATACATTTTTTAATGTCAGCATCAAATACTCTGCTGGATCACGCAATTGAAATTGCCGACTCTGGAGTGTGAATTGTTCTACGGTTAGATCATCCATCGAAAAATTGTTACCCACTATATCTACTGTGAAAATTAAAGCAAGAGGGTTTGTGAATCTGCCAGAGAGAGAACACTGACCACTGAGCACCCCTTTGAGTGGTGTATATTTCGCAAAGCGTGCCAGGTCGAAATTATTGAGTATAATGTCCAGTTTACAACTCTTGTAGATTGTGCCTTTTATTTCAAGAATTTTTTCTCCGTCCTTCACAAAAAGGGAGTCTAATGTAACGTGAGATTGTGTGGCTGAACCATAGATGAAGAGTGAGTCAATATCTAATCCACGGTCTGGTGGAGAATTGATATGTCCAACAAATTTTTCATCTTTGTATCCAACATACCCATTAATGAGAAGTGGGTGATCAGTGCCGATGATGCTAGCGAGATTGATACGGTTAAAATTTGCTTCGAACGCAATGTCTTTTAATCCATTGTACTTGAGATGCGCAAAGAACACACCGCCGAGTATCTCACCATCAAAGATATTTACCCAGACGGTGTCGCCGGAAGGTGTTGTCTCAAATTTAAAACGGTCAAATGGATATACACCATCCGTTGTTCCCTGGATTCTTGGCAGTAGCTTGCCATCTTGGTAATCAACTTCACCAGAAAAATTTACACTACCAGAATAGACACCAATGGTTTCTAAATTTACATAGGCCCTCTTGAATTTTATGCCTGCCTGCTTGTTTTGTAAATAGTATACTCCTTCACCATTGAGGGATATGCCTATTCCTTTTATCGCGAAGGATTTGACCTCAACTGTTTCATTATCGATGCCGATATTCAAATTTGCAGAAGTGATATGAATAGGATAATCTTCAGTTTTCAATGACAGGTTTATGGTGTTTAAAAAGAGCTTATTTCCAACAAAATCGAGGAAAACGAGTCCAGAGATTTTTTCTATTGTGTAAGTCTTTTCGTTTTTATATACTATTTTTCCATTTTTTATATTTATTCTCAGACCCATATTGAACCGCAGGAAATTAAACTGCGCATCTTTGTGTTCTCCTTTTTTCTGCATTAAACACACCGTTGGCTCGATGAGATTTACCTGAAAGACGCTTGGTAATCTAAAGGCGAATGGTTTAAAACGATAGCGTATCTCTGCAATTTCACCAAAGATACTGTCTGTGTCAGAAATTTTTACACTATATTCTTCAATCCGATACCCCTGAAAGATATTGCCTACAACTGTTCTATAGTTAATATCTACACCGACACTTTTCTCAATAATGCTCATGGTGAGCTCAGCGAAGTTAACTATTTTAATGACCACAAACAGTGCTGTGAAAACAATAATGACTATCGCTGGTAGTATAAATCTTCTCATAATTTAAAATATATGGTATATGCCGACATAAAGTTCCCAACGTTTATCAGTATCTTCCTCTGCAATTGGAAATCCTACATCACAGCGCAGTGGTCCTATCGGTGTGTAGTAGCGTAACCCAAACCCGGTACTTGACTTAAAAAATTCGCTGTGTCTCAGGTCTATTTCGTTATCGATAAAGCCTACGTCGAGAAATCCGACTAATCCGAAACGCCAGGGGAGTGAGATTCTGTATTCAATATTCAAATTTGCCATGATATTTCCGTATCTTTCCTCGCCTAATACATCAGGCCCGAGTGACCGCTCAGGATACCCTCGCAGAGAGTACTGGCCACCTAAATAGTATTTTTCGTACACCTCGATACCATCAGTTGGAATCATAATACCAAATTTAAATCGTTGGGCGAGTGTATTTCGAAAGAGTGGTAGAAAAAAACGTTCCTCGATTTCAAGCCGCAGAAAATTATTATCGCCACCAAATATTCCTCCGGCATATTCGACACGTGGCAAGAGGTATAAACCTTTCGTTGGATTAAAAAATTCATCTCGAAAATCAACCATGGATCTAAACTCGACGCTGTTTGTAATTCCCCTGAAAGTATCGGGCAGGGTAACTTTCGGTCTGATATCAACAAATTTGTATCGGTGTGCAAAATTATACTGAATATTTTCGCTGTACACCTTTGATATTCTGAATTCTGTACCTCTGGTTACCCGTTTAAATTCTAATTTGTCTTCGTACCAATAAAAGGGCAACAATGAGACAGTGAGTTGCGTTGGTGTGAGGTGTGGAATAGTATATTTCGTTTCTAATTTTGCTTCCCACTCGCCTTCTATGTTTATTTTAAATGATGGCCGAATT
>LJNI01000144.1 GCA_001303225.1 candidate division TA06 bacterium DG_78
CTGCTGAAGCGAGTGCTTTTATGCAATTCACAAAAACAGATTGCTGGAAATGTTTATCAGAATCGAATCTATGAGTGAAGAAAATTTCATTACATCTCTGGCAATGACATCGTTCGGCAATTGGTTTAATCATTATTTTACTCACTTCGATTGTGTCAAAATTTGATTCCTTTCTTTGAATCATCAATTGGCATCTTTGGTTAATAAATTTGCCACCAATATGAATATCCAGCTTACCATTTGATTTAATAGTTGTACTCCAATACTTCCTCCCTGTTGGACTAATTAGACAGAACTCTAATTGCTGATTTTTTGTCATTTTGATGTGGCTTTCAATTTTGAGACTACATGCCCGAACCGGGAATATTGTGTCCCATCTATATACATTTTGGCCATCAAATAATCGTGCTGACGATAGATATACTGGAGGCCAAGGACGCCACAATTCAGGATGAACAAACAATTCACCTCCTAGCTGCATCATTATAAATGTTTCTTCAGAATCATTAATTTTGATCCAAGTCATAAGAGCTTGTAATGCTTTCCTTTCTCGTAGCAAGAGATCGTTTGGGTGTTTTTCATCGAGTGAGTAACAATATATTCTATCACCTCCCATATCGCTAATTTTTGTAGCGAAAGATTTATCACTTCTTGTGTAAGGTATATACATAATTGAATCGTTACGGATATAATTGGGAACACAATTTTCATGGCCGCTAATATTAGAACCGAACCAAAGAATAATCACTTTTAGGTTATATTTTTCAGCAATCATCTTTATATTTCGTAGAATTGTAGTATCATATCTTCCCATCTCTTTTTCGAAGAAATTCCATCGAAACGTAACACTGATCGTATTTGCGTAAAGTTGTTTCGCTTCTCTAAAATAATTTTCTCGTACATTACCACTGAAATCGACCGTTTTGTGGTCCTCAATCGACAGAACAGTAAAAACTTGGTTGTTCACAATGAGATGTTTTATTTTATTTTGTTCCTTGATACAGGGCCCACTTGATAATCTTGTAAAACATATCAATTCAAGACAACAAAGTGTGATAAGTGAGAGATTTAATTTTTTTAATAGTGAACTAAATTTCATTTGTCAGCAACCACTGTAGAATCCGAAAATGATTCTTCGCTTTTATTCTATTGTTGATGAATATGTTTATAAATAATTTCAGATAGCTACCATACAGATGGAAAATTTTGAAGAGTACGACGCCTAATTGTTGGTAATACTTATTAAAATATTTTTTTTCACTCGTTAATGATGTCAATAAATGCTCCCCTGATCGTTGTTTCCAGCTGGCTGATGAATTGTGGAATATCTCAGCATTACTTAGAAAATAGATTTGCCATTTTTTTTGCCGAGCTTGACGACAAAAGTCCATATCCTCCATGTAGGCAAAATATCTTTCATCTAACATACCAATATCTTTGATTACTTCTTTCTTTATAAGCATGCAGACACCAGAAACCCAATCAATTGCGCGCGATGAATTCCTATGCCAATAGCGCATAAGCCGACGGCCAAAGAAATGATTATTCGGGAAAACTTTTTCAAACCCTGATTCTTTCAACAAAAAAGATAAGGGTGTTAAAAAAGATCCACAACTGTCCCACTGAAGTTTATTTCCAGGATTAACTACTCTACAGCCAATGATTCCTACATCTTTATTTTTTCGAGCATAGGTAACCATTTTTTGTATTGATTCGTTTAATACAACAGTATCAGGGTTTAATAAGAGGATAAGATTACCACGTGCGATTTTAATCCCTTGATTATTGGCTCTAGCATAACCAAGATTATCCTTATTAATGATTAGCTTGACCTTGGGAAATCTTTTTTTTATACTATCTATGCTACTGTCATTTGAGTTATTGTCGATAACGATAATTTCATATGTTACGTGTTTTACTGTATTATATATGGACAAGAGGCAATCAGTCAGAAATCTCTTAGCATTGTAATTAACTATTATTATTGATAAGTCAGTAGAATCCACTTTCGTGTCTTTTAGACTAAGTATATACGAAAATACATCTATGTCAATGAATCATTCATTTATTTACTGGTTATGTATAAAAATCGATACACTGGCGTTTTTAATATTTAGGTATCGTGAATCCTCGCGATTGTGAATTTTGTATGATTATTTAACTTTCATACATCATTAAGAATTTTATGTATAATTCTAAAATCTGCTGTCTTGACTTTTTGGGAATAGTATTTATAATAACAGGATGCAAGAGGGGATTAATATTTTCGAAGAAGACTTCTGGGCAATTTCCGATGCATTGAATCGGCTCTTGCAGGGCACGAATGCACGTGCTGTTCTTTTAATTGATAAAGCCGGACAACTTATCACATCAACCGGTGACATCACTGGACTCGATACCTCGTCGTTTGCTACGCTCTCGGCAGCAGATTTTGCTGCGACGAGTCAGCTCGCATCACTTATCGGTGAATCTGAATTCTCTACCCTGTTTCATCAGGGGCAGCGAGAACATCTCTATGTGTGCCTCATTGCGAATCGAGTTATCCTTGCCGTTATCTTTGATCAGCGAACCAATCTCGGTTTGATCCGGGTGAGGACGAAATCCGCGGTGGCTGAACTTGAAAAGATTTTTGACGCAATCTTTAGTAAAGTTGAACGAGAATCTGAATTTCCAAAAGAACTCGATGCTGATTTTACGAGTGCAGCTGAAGAAGAACTCGATAAACTCTTCGGATTTTAATATGCACGGATTACACAAAATCAATGGATTACCCAGATTTAAAAATACTGATTGCGCAGATGAATAAAAAAAGATTGATTACACGGATTAAATTATGGCTTTAATTAACTACGCATCACGGGAAATAAATTCAAAGATCGTGTTTTATGGTCCTGGCTTGGGTGGTAAGACAACGAATATTAAGTATGTCTACACAAAGCTGCAACCTACGCTCAAGGGCAGGTTAATTAGTCTTGCGACCGAACTCGACAGGACCCTGTTCTTCGATTTTCTTCCAGTGGATATTGGAACGATTCGGGGATTTAAGACACGATTCCACCTCTATACGGTGCCAGGCCAGGTGTTTTATAATGCCTCACGGAAGCTCATTCTTAAAGGCGTTGACGGTATTGTATTTGTCGCCGACTCACAGATTGAGCGTTTCGATGAAAATATTGAGTCATTAGACAACATGAAAGATAATCTCCGGTCTTACAATTTGGACCTGAACAAAATTCCACTGGTTCTTCAATACAATAAGAGAGATTTACCAAATATCACCTCGATTGAGGAATTACAGAAGGTGTTGAATCCAGAAAATAAATATGCCTATTTTGAGGCGATCGCTACCCAGGGCGTCGGCGTTTTTGAGACCCTCAAAGAAATCTGTAAAATGGTTCTGAAGATGTTGGCATAACATGTTTTCAAGAGATGATATTAGACAATCTATTTTATAATGTAAAAAGAGGACGATGGCTTCTCGAATATGTAGTCGCTGTTCTAAGGTAATTAATCCTGGCGACCTCTTGTACCGCGTAACCATTAAGGTTTTTGCAGATTTTGATGGTATTATTAATATCAAATCTTATACTATTGATGTAGAAAAGGAATTTGAAAAAGTAAAATCTGTACCAGAGGATTTACTCGAGGAAGAAGTGTATAAAGAATTTGATTATATCCTGTGCCCGAGGTGTAAGGAGGTTTACTGTGCTAACCCATTACACCTTCCATTGGATGATTTAACATTAACTGAGGATGTTCCATGAAAAGATTAACGCTATTGTGTAAGCGATGAATTTTATTCATTTGCATAATCACACAGAATATTCATTGCTCGATGGAGCAATGAATATCGACCGTTTTACTGAGCTCGCTGCAAAATATAAGATGCCAGCTCTTGCAATTACTGATCACGGTAATATGTTTGGTGTAATCGAATTTTACAAGAGCGCAAAGAAAAGAGGCATCAAGCCGATCATTGGAATGGAGACATACATTGCACCAAAGTCGAGATTTGATCAATCAAAAAATATCCGGATACCCGAGTCATCATTCCACCTAACGCTCTTGTGTGAAAATGAAACTGGATACAGGAATTTAATCAAGCTTTCATCATTGGCATACCTTGAAGGATTTTACTACAAGCCGCGCATAGATAAGGAACTCTTGTTACAGCACCACGAGGGACTCATCGGTCTCTCAGGGTGCTTAAAAGGTGAGATTCCTTATCAGATAGGCAGTGGCGATATGGGAGCAGCCCAGCGGGCACTCAAAGAGTACCAAGATATTTTAGGCCACGATAATTTTTATCTTGAAATCATGCGGCTCGGAACCAAGCGTGAAGCAGCCATCAATGAAGGGTTGATCACCCTTGCCAAAGAATATGGTGTGCCAATTGTTGCTACAAATGATTGCCACTATTTTTATCCTGAAGATTATAAAGCCCACGATGTGCTCCTGTGCATTGGTACAAAAAAGACCTTATCTGACAGAGAGCGGCTCAGATTTGAGAGCCATCAGACGTATTTTCGGCCTCAGAAAGAGATGGCTCAATTGTTTGAAGACCTTCCTGAAGCCATTTCAAATACACGATTGATCGCTGAACGATGCAACCTCTTGATTGATACATCAGGCAAGGATGTGAAGCTTCCCAGTTTTCCAAGGCCCCAGGGTTTCGAAACTGATTTTGATTTTCTCCAGTATTTGACACGTGAGGGTATTAAACATAGATTTAGTACCATCACACCAGGTATAGAAGAACGATTAGACTATGAGTTGAGCATCATCAAAAAGATGGGTCTTGCTGGATACTTCTTGATTGTACGAGAAATTGTCGACTATGCTCGACAAAAAGGAATTCCTGTAGGTCCAGGCAGAGGTTCGGCAGTCGGCAGTTTAGTGCTCTATGCACTCGGTATCACTGATATCGATCCTCTCAAGTATAACCTTATTTTTGAACGATTTTTGAATCCTGAGCGTATAAGCTTGCCAGACATTGATGCAGATTTTGGTGACACACGGAGGGATGAGATTATTGATTTTATTCGGAACAGGTATGGTGAAAAGAATGTTACCCAGGTTATTACATTTGGTACAATGCAGGCACGCGCTGTTGTCAGGGACGTCGGAAGGGTTATGGGAATAAGCTACAGTGAAATTGATCGGCTTGCGAAGATGATTCCTTTTCACACGAGTATTGATGAAGCCTTGGACCAGGTAAGAGAACTGAGCATGCTTGTTCAGGCAAATGATGACTATAAAGAATTGTTCACCATTGCAAAGAAATTAGAGGGGCTTGCCCGCCATCCAGCGACACATGCAGCAGGCGTCGTGATTACACCAAAAGAATTGATAGAATATGTGCCGCTGTTCAAGAGTCCAGGAAGGAATGAAATTAGTACGCAGTATGCGAAAAACTCTCTCGAGGATATCGGTATTTTGAAGATGGATATATTAGGGCTACGGACGCTCACGGTGATTGATTGTACACTCAAGATGATCGGACGGCAGCTTGGAGATGTCCCGCTCTTTGATAAAGAAACATTCGAGATGCTCCAGCACGGTGAAACCGTAGGTGTGTTCCAACTCGAAAGCCAGGGTATGAAAGAGATCTTGAGAAGTTTCCAGCCAGAAAAGTTTGAAGATCTGATTGCAGTTATTGCCCTGTACCGTCCTGGACCCATGGGCAATGTTAATCTTCAGAAGATGATTGAAAACAAGAGACATCCTGAGAATATTGAATACCTCCACCCTCAAT
>LJNI01000145.1 GCA_001303225.1 candidate division TA06 bacterium DG_78
TCTCAGATTGATGAGCGATGCTTTAGAGACGGAAGCATTCAATTCATCTATTGGCGGATCTACTGTGGTCGGCTCTCTTTTGAGTCTAAACAGTCACGGGGCTATTGTTACAGAGTTCGTTACTGAAGGAGAACTAGAGATATTGAAAGACATCAATGTTTTTGCAATTCCTCATAAGCTCAATGCTATGGGTAACAATATACTATGCAACGATCGTGGTGCTCTAATCCATCCAGGATATGACAAGAAATTTATGGTAGCAATTGCAGATGTTTTGGATATCGAGGTTGTTAGGGGAACTATTGCTGGGATAAAGACAGTCGGTTCTTGGGCGGTTGCAACGAACAAGGGCGTGTTGTGCCATCCCCATGTTCGAGATGAAGAAAAAATCGCTATCGAAAACGTTCTAAAAGTTCCAGTAGTGATTACAACCGCAAATTATGGGACTGCACAGATTGGAGCCTGTATGGTCGCAAATAGTCGTGGCGCCATTGTTGGGAGTAGGACAACACCTATAGAAATCGGACGCATAGAAGATGGACTTGGATTGTATTAACCCTTCTTGATAAATATTGCCCCACAGTTAAAACATTCAGTAGCATGAGAATCCAGTTCTAGATTACATAGAGGGCAAATAACTTGCTCTTTTTTTGGTCGATTTTGAATGATATCTTTAACCGTCATATTTCCCCCGAAAACTATCAAAATTGCACATAAAGCTAAAAAGATAGAAGATATAATATTCCCTAGAATCGGGATGAATACTAATAAAATGAGTGAGTAAATCAAGCCACCTGTTGCAGTGACCAACAATCCTTTGTAAGTTCTTTTTGGTTCGATTTCCAGATGAGTCACTCGTAGGGGTTGGGCGTCACCAATTGCCTCCACTTCATCCAGCAAAGAAATCTCATCAATCTCTTCCTCAGCTCTTGACGGTTCCTCAGTTGACACCATAGGTGATGGAGGTATCTCGCCAATTTCCACATCTTCTTTAACAACCTCTTCTGATACCTTTGTGGGCATATTCTTGTCACATACAAAACAAGCGATCATATCCAGAGGTACAAGAGCCCCACAATTTGGGCATTCTATGGTTGGCTCTGGCTCTTCCTTTGTTTTTGTCTTCTTTTTCTTACTCTTCTTCTTTTGAGGAGCCATAGCTAAAAGTTGAACGGACATACAACATTATTATTGTTTCTTGTCAATATCGGGCATTCGAGATTTGCACGATAAAGTTGAAATATACCTGTCATCGTTATGAAAATCTGATGAGGACACTAGTTCTCTGCGTGGACAGGGATGATGACATTGGCGTCAAAACAGGTGTAAAAGGCCCTGTCATAGGCAGAGAGGACAACCTAGCAGTTGCGACAAAGCTTGGTTTGGCTGATCCAGAAGATGCTGACGTAAACACAGTACTCACTGCAATCTCAATATATGATGATTTGAAAAAAGCAGGAAAAGAAGCGGAGATTGCTACAATATGTGGTGACGTCCGAGTTGGTACTATATCTGATGGTATATTGACAGGACAACTTGAACAAGTCATCGAAGAGACTCGACCTACTGGCGCATTCTTGGTTAGCGATGGCGCTGAGGACGAATACATATTCCCTATGATAGCATCAAGAATTAGGGTAGATCACGTAAGAAGGGTTTTCGTTAGGCAGAGTCCTGCCCTTGAGAGCACTTATTATATGATCGCGAAGGCGATGAAAAATAAGAAAGTGCAACGCAGGATATTATTCCCTATTGGCTTGGTCATCACGATTTTTGGAGCGCTCTACATTATAAATCCAGCACTAGCACCATCTTTCATAGGTGTAGCGATAGGACTCTACGTGATATTTTTGGCTTTGGGCATTTCTGGAAGTCCAACCGAATGGGCGCACCGATTAAATGAAGGATATGAGAGATTCAAGAACAATCTTATTTCAGGGGACGTCTCGATAATCTTCTCATTCGTTGCATTGGTTTTCTTCTTACTCGCAATATTCGTAGGTCTTGATGCGATTCAAGGGAACGATAGCCTTGGACAGATGTTTGTGCATTTCTCTGCAGCTTCACTGTGGTGGTTTATTCTGGCTCTCTTAATTTTTGAGGGTGGCAGAGTGGCCACTGCTTATTTCAGGAAGGGGAAGGTGCCCAAACATGTACTTGTTGTTGCGGCAACCTTCATCGCAATAGGACTCGTTTTCTTCGCAACACTGCAATCCCTTTCAATATGGCTCGGAATGGAGGATCTACAGAACAGTCTCTGGCTCATTTATGTGTCGACAGGACTTGCGGTATTTATTGGAATAGCAGGTGCTATATCATATCGAAGCAGGGAGAAGGAATTACCTGCAGAGGAAACGTGGCGACACTAATAATGAGTGGGGAAAATGGAATTCGAGGATTGGGAACCTTACTATGAGGAAATATTGGAAGAGTTTGGTTACAATCGCAAAGAGGATGAATTTTCTGCATGTGTTCTAGATCGGAAACTTGCAGGTTCAAGAATTGAACTCTCGAGAATTGAAAACATACTCAAAAATAAAATGGTGACAATTGCTGGTAATGCTGTATCCCTCGCTGAAGAAATAAGGTTGATAGAAGGAATTCTTGTAACGGCGGATGAGGCGACTAGTGTTGTAATGAGTGCAGGTATAACTCCAAAGATACTTGTTACGGATTTAGATGGCGACATAGAAGATCAGATAAAAGCAAATAAACGTGGCACAATAGCGGTTATACATGCTCACGGGGATAACATTTTAAAAGTGGATAAATATGCATCCAGTTTTACAGGTAAAGTGATAGGGACAACACAGAGTCGTCCTTTCGGTAAGATGTTTAATTTTGGTGGATTCACTGATGGTGACAGAGCGGTTCTACTTGCGCATCATTTCAAAGCATCTTCAATCCGTTTACTGGGATTTGATTTTGAAAATCCAAGTCCTAAGGATGAGGATCCCGACACTAAACGAAAAAAACTTGCTATAGCACGTAAATTGATACAAAAACTTGGAATTCTATGAATTTTATCAAGAAGTATGATTTAACGTTTTCTGGATTTCCACATGCGCCAACTTAAAATTGGCTTACGAGCAGCGAGTACTTCATCAACTCTAGAAACAGCAGTGTTATGAGGTGCGGATTTCAAAAGTTCTGGGTCTTCACTAATTATCGCATCTATCGCATCAACAAACTCATCTAATGTCTCTTTACTTTCAGTCTCAGTTGGCTCAATCATCAGAGCTTCGTCAACAAGCTGAGGGAAATACACAGTTGGTGGATGGAATCCGTAATCCATCAATCTCTTAGCCACATCCGCAGCCCTAACACCTTTCTTTAAAAGTTTTGAACAACTTACAACGAACTCATGTTTGCGGAGATTTTGATAAGGTAAATCGAGTAATTTCTGTAATCTGTATCTCAGGTAGTTGCTGTTGAGAACAGCGCGTTCGGATGCACGCTCTAACCCATCCCCGCCCATCCTCAATATATATGCATACGCTCTGACATGCATACCAAAGTTGCCATACCACGAGTGGATTTTTCCTATTGTCTTAGGTTTTGAATAATCAAGGTCATAGTCGTTACCTTCCACCTTTATTGTGGGGACTGGTAGGTAGGGTTCTAAAGGCTCTTTAACTCCAACTGGTCCAGATCCAGGCCCTCCACCGCCATGAGGTGTGCTGAAAGTTTTATGCAAGTTAAAGTGAACTATATCGAAGTTCATCTTGCCTGGTGAACTCTTACCCATGATTGCGTTCAGATTTGCACCATCATAATACAAAAGACCACCAGATTTGTGGACTATGTCTGCAATTTCAAGTATGTGATGTTCAAAAATACCTAAAGTATTGGGATTTGTTAACATAAAAGCGAGAGTTCTTTCACTCACAGCTTTCTTAAGGGCTTCAAGATTCACGAGTCCATTTTTACTTGGTATTTCTACAACTTCGTAACCAAGCATGGCAGCGGAAGCAAAGTTTGTACCATGCGCAGTATCAGGTACGATAACTTGGGTTCTATTCTCTCCCCTATCTTCATGATAAGCTTTTGCTAGTAGCAAGCCAGTTAATTCGCCCTGAGCACCAGCAGCAGGCTGCAGGGTCACTGCGTCCATCCCGGATATTATTTTTAACATCTCTTGCAATTCATACATTAAGCGTAACGCTCCTTGCACCGTTGATATATCTTGCAATGGATGTATGTCAGTTGCTTGCGACAGTGCCGCTAGCTCTTCTGCGAATTTAGGACTGAATTTCATTGTGCAGGAACCCAATGGATAAAATCCGCTGTCTACTCCGAAATTCATCTGTGAAAGACGGGTGTAGTGCCTAACAATCTGGTGGATCGGTAGATTGGGGATTTCTAGAGACTTTCTTGCAAGACCTGATGGAATCAGTCCATCTTCGAGAGGTTCAGTTTCATTGCTGCCTTTTTCGAACAAAAGAGATTCATCGTAGTAAGCTTGCCTGAACTTCACTCGATCGCCACCAGAGCCTTGATTAGTCTGTTACGTTCCATCTCTGAATGTAATTCAGTTGTTGCAAAAAGTGCGACATGCCCTAGCTCAGGAAACCTATCTTCCAGAGACAAACCACCATGTATCCCTCTTCTCAGCAATTCTTTATGTACTCTGTAGTAAGGCGTTTTTGATCTTACAGTAAATTCATTAAAGTGAGTGCTTTTGAACATGGGGGCTTTGAACCTTCGAAGTTTGTTAATTCGTCTCGCGAGATATCTGGCGGCTACCATATTATCTTTTGCAAGTTTACGGAGTCCATTCCCACCCATCAAGGCGATAAATGCTGCAGATGTTACTGCCGCGAGTGTCTCGTTGGTGCATATATTGCTAGTGGCGTGCTGACGTCTGATATGCTGCTCTCTCGTTTGCAATGTCATACAATAGGCCCTGTTGCCACTAGTGTCCTTGGCCAAACCTATGACCCTGCCAGGCATCTTGCGTATGTGTTCTTTCTTGCAGGCAAAGACGCCGAGAAGAGGCCCGCCAAAACTGACTGAATTGCCAAACACCTGACCTTCTCCAACGACGATGTCTGCACCATAGTCACCTGGAGGTCGAGTAATTGCAAGAGCCAATGGGTTGACACCAACGATAAGAACAGACGGAGTAATTTTCCTTATCTCATCGACTGCTTCTTCAAAAACTCCAAAAAAATTGGGATTTTCGAAATAAACACCGCAAGTCTCAGGCCCTACAGCTTCTTTAAATTCTGAAAGGTTGAGTTGTCCCATTACGGGATCGAAGTCGACCTGCTTCAATGTGAGACCGATGCCTGAGCAGTAACTCTTGAGGACTGAAAGCCTTTCACGACTGATACTTCTTGTGTAGATGAATTCCCTCCCGCCATGAATCCTGTGAGCCATTAGAGCGGCTTCCCCAAGGGCGGTGGCCGCGTCGTACATCGATGTGTTGGCGGCATCCATACCAGTTAACTCGCAGATGAAGCTCTGATACTCAAAAAGGGTTTGAAGAACACCTTGACTTATCTCTGGTTGATATGGAGTGTAACTAGTGTAAAATTCTGAGCGAGATGCTATCGCTCTCACTGCAGCAGGAATAAAATGGTCATAAACACCACCTCCTAAGAATCTCGGTATCTTCTCTGGTGTCTTGTTGGGCAGTAAGATTTTCTTGACTTTAGATACTGTTTCAATTTCAGTTAGACCTGGGGGAAGTATCAGGCCATTAGTTCTAACCTCGGGTGGTATGTCATCAAACAACTCATCGATAG
>LJNI01000146.1 GCA_001303225.1 candidate division TA06 bacterium DG_78
ACAGAGTATCCCCATATTGATGCGCGGAAAGGACTATCAGATTTACAGTGGATTCAATACCAGCTCGATAATTTTGCCACAGTCGACGAAGTGATCGCGAGTGATAAAAATATCAGGATTAGTGTGAGATATGCAATTCCTCTGCACTTCCTCGTGTGTGATCGTACCGGAAGAGCAGCAACCATTGAGTTCCTCGCAGGCGAAATGGTGGCACATACTCAGGATGACCTTCCTGCAACTGTGCTGACTAATAATACATGCAAGTACTCAATCCGTCTTTTTACTGTATTTGATGGCGACGAAACGATTAGTGTATTTGATGCTGCAGACTATTCGCTCAAACGATTTGTGTGGGCTGCACAAGGAGTTCATAATTGGAATCCAAAGACCTGTGGCCCACCAGTGAGGTATGCGTTTAATATACTCGACAAAGTATCAATGGATTTTACCGTGTTTCGAATTGTATATGATGTCGGTAATAATCACATTTATTTTAAAACAAAATCGAATCCTAACATGCGGTTTATCAATGTTAATAAATTCAATTTTTCTTGTGATACACCAGTAAAAATCATGGACATTTCTACTGGTAATGAGGGAGATGTTACTCCATTGTTTTCTGACTACACGTACGAAGCGAACTATGATTTGATTTTCAGATCCTTTTCAGAAACTGAATTTTTGAAAAATATACCAGAGCAAGTGCTCGAAACGAGGGCGCAGTATCCAGAAACCTTACCGTGTGAGGAGTAGTGGAAAGTTGTTATACGACCTTACCAATTCGCACGAGCCGAATTGCCTTCCACTCCCAGATTCTTAACAATTTAAAGAGATTTGTCGCTGGATCTCCTGGGTCAAATGAGAAAAATATGACGAGCGGTGTTCTTTTGAGGTGTTGTTTGTGCAGTGGTTCCCAGAATCGTGAATCAAAAGAGACATCGCGATTATCACCCATCGCAACAATACAATCTTCTGGCACGATAACTGGGCCAAAATTATCTCGTGCCTGTATGCCAAAGAGGTCACCAAACTTTGCTTGTTCCCAATCTTTTTGATACATATCATTATTATAGTTCACTTTTTTATACGTACTCTCGTCCGTGTGATAAACATAGGTTTCGTCAACCATAGTGCCGTTTACATACAGAATTTTATCGATTATTTCCACTGTATCACCTTCGACTGCCACGCATCGCTTTACCACGTATTGTTTTTCAAAAGGAGACATGAATGCCTCCATATCGCCTCGATTGGGATTGTGCCCAGGTATCACAGGGATCTGCATATGTGATAGGGGAATCTTTATACCATAAATAAACCTATTCACCAAAAGGGCATCGCCAATGGGTAGTATAAATCGGTGTTGACTTTGATTTATTTTTCATTACAATAATATAGAGCACAATCATAAAAAGGAGGAAGTATGGTTGAAGGAATGGAGAAGAAGCTCAATCCAGGTGACGTTCTCTTTAAGGAAGGCGACAGGGGAAGCGTGATGTATCTCATTCGCGAGGGTAAAATTAAGATAACCAAGGGAGCAGGAGACGAGGAGCGAACACTGGCAGTTTTGAAAGATGGAGATTTCTTTGGTGAGATGGCGATAATTGATGGTTCACCACGATCAGCTTCAGCCATTGCCGTAACACCGGCCTCGCTCTTGGTAATTGACGAAGAAACCTTTAAAACCAAACTCAAGGAAAATCCCCTGATTGAATATGTTTTGGGAACACTAGCCAAGCGGTTGAGGACAGCAGATGAACAGATAAAGATGTTAACCATAAAGAGTGAGGAACGGAGGGTTGTTGCGTTTATTATAACAAAAGCAAAAGAATCAGGCAATACAGTTGATGAAGGCATTGAGATCTCTGCCTTCTCTTACGAAGTCCTTGCCCACATAACCGGCATTGATGAGAATAAAGTAAGAAATTATGTTCAGAAATTGGAGCAAGCAAACCTTCTCAGACAGAAAGGTGACAGTATAGTCATTAAAGGCATTGAAGTTTTAGACGAATATCTACGATACATTGCTTTAAAAGAAAAATTCGAAAGAATATAACCTAACGTACCATAACGTTAACAACAGGAGCATCTGTTTGAATACAAGAGCAGAGCACAAAGCACGGCTTAAAGAGTTGAACAAATTACTCGTTTCGCCAGATGTTTTGAAGAACCAAAAGGAATACGCTCAACTGACAAAAGAGTATAAGAGGTTGGAATTGATTATTCAGAAGTATAATGAATTCGATAGATTGTCACACGAGATAGGTGAAGTGCGAGAAATGTTAAGAGGTGACGACGAAGAGATGAAAGAGGTGGCGCAAGCCGAGCTCGAAAAATTAGATAAGCAGCTGACAGTAGTGCAGGATGAAATTGACGAGTTGCTCAATCCACAGCATGAGGAATATCAAAAAAATTGCATCGTTGAGATAAGAGCTGGTGCGGGTGGTGATGAGGCGACGCTCTTCGCAGCCGATTTGTTTCGAATGTATACAAAATTTATTGAGAAGAACAAATTAAAATACGAAGTATACTCATCGCATCCGAGTGAAATTAAAGGCTACAAAGAGATTATATTCCTTATAGATGGAGACGGTGCCTTTAAGTTGTTCCGTTTCGAAAGAGGCGTGCATAGGGTGCAACGTATACCAGTAACTGAAGCAGGGGGGAGGATTCATACATCGACTGTGACTGTTGCTGTTCTTCCTGAGATTGAAGAAGCACAATTTGAGATCAATCCGAACGACTTAAAAATTGATACATTTAGGGCAGGTGGTCATGGAGGTCAAAACGTAAATAAGGTTTCATCAGCAGTGAGGATTACCCATATACCATCTGGGATGGTTGTGAGCTGCCAGGATGAACGATCACAACACAGAAACCGTGAAAAGGCAATGAAAATTCTCCGGGCGCGGTTGGCTGTAATCGAAAAGGAAAAGCAGAATGCGCAAATAGATCAACAGCGAAGACAGCAGGTGGGTACTGGAGATCGAAGTGAAAAAATAAGAACCTACAATTATCCACAAAATCGGATAACTGATCATAGAATTGCCCTCAGCTTATACAATTTAGAAGACATACTCGAAGGTAACTTGGATGAGCTTATTTCGAACCTCGAAAAACATGAGAGAAATAGTCAAAATAGTAAGTAAAGAATTACAGATAACAAGAGATGAAGCAGAACTGGTTGTTGCGACACTGATCGCACAGCCTCGCTTCGAAATGTACCTCAATGAGAAGATTGATTCAGAAACAGTGGCGCTGCTCAATATGAAATTACAGCAGCTAAAAGAAGGTGTACCGATTGAGTACATCACAAAGAAAGTACAGTTTTTGGACTATCAGCTTGTGATCTATCCTGGTGTCTTTATCCCAAGACTCGAGACAGAGTACTTTATTGAGCTCATTGGTAAATTAACCACACGTACGCCGAAGACTATATTGGAAATTGGCACTGGATGCGGTGCGATTGCTGTGAGTCTTGCCCATGTTTTTCCTGAAGCACAGATTGTCGCTACTGATATTTCACCAACTGCAATCGACAATGCCTCAGAGAATATTCGGCACTATAATCTCAGAGATAGGGTTACCGTAGCACAGTGTGATCTATTTGCAGGGCTTACAGGACAATTCGATATAATTGTCTCAAATCCTCCGTATGTTCCGACTTCGCGCATTCCGTCATTACCCAAGAGTGTGAAAGATTTCGAACCGATTCTTGCAATTGATGGTGGCTATCAAGGAGTGCAGTTTATCGAGCGATTAGTGCGAGAGGGCAAACAGCATGTAAAATCTCATGGTATGATGGCAATTGAAATTGATGAGGACGAGGTCAATATTTTGAGACAGTTTTTAGTAACGAATTCATTTCGTACATTTGTAATTAAAAAAGATTTATTTGGTCGGTTTCGTTACCTTTTTGTTGGAGATGTTAAAAATGAGAAAAGTAAAAATAGTCATTAATACCAAAAAACCCCAATCAAGAAAAACCATGCACGTGGTACAACAGGTATTAAGAGATCACGGATTTACAATTTCAAAAAAACCCGATTTTATTATTGCCCTCGGTGGCGATGGTACACTCCTCTCTGCAGCCAATCTCTATGGCAAAAAGCAGATACCTATTCTCGGTGTGAATATCGGTGGTCTTGGTTTCTTAACAGATATTACATTTCAACAATTATCAGATACTCTCATTGAAATTAAAAAGAAAAAGTTTAAGATTGAAAAACGTATGGTGTTACAGGCACATTTTGACCATAATATTCTCTATGCGTTGAATGACCTGACAATCAGCACCCGCATTCCTGGTCGCGTTGTTGAGTTTTCTGCAGTTATTAACAGAGAGTATATTTGCCGATTCGTTGCTGATGGTATTATTATTGCTACACCAACAGGTTCGACTGCATACTCACTGGCAACAGGTGGTCCAATTCTTCTTCCATACACAGAGGCAATTATTGTGACGCCAATCTCCCCCCACACCTTGTCGGTTCGGCCCATCGTGCTGCCAGCAGATACAAAAATAGAAATACAGGTCGGAAAGAAAGGTAAGGCAGTCCTGGTTGCTGATGGTCAGAGGAGTAATTCGATCACCACTGGGCATGTTGTTAAATTTAAAAAGGCGCAGTACCATGTAAAACTTATAAAATCACTCCACACAACATTCTTTCATACATTACGTGAAAAGATGCAGTGGGGAGGCAGAGAAGATGCTTAAATTACTTCGTGCCCGAAATTTTGCCCTCATGGAAGATTTAACCATTGCTTTTGACAGGGGGTTGACTGTTATTACCGGCGAGACAGGTGCAGGGAAATCTATTATTGTCGAGGCAATTGCATCACTCTGTGGAGAGCGTATGGATGACATATCAATTCGCAGCAACAGAGATTTTGCTGAAATCACGGGCGTTTTTGAAACAACACCACTGATACTCAAACGGTTGAGAGAATCGGGTATTCATGTTGATGGCGATCTCATCATCCGAAGGAAAGTCGAGCGTGGTAAAAGACAGAGTTCTTACATTAATGATCAGATTGTCAGCATTGGATTGCTCAGAGACCTTACTCGAGAAATGGTTGACCTTATTGGCCAATACGAAAATCAATCGCTCTTTAATCCTAAAAACCATCTGTCACTCTTAGATTCCTACGCAGGTATAGGTGAACTCAAAAGAGTGTATACTACTGTTTTTCATGAGTATCGGAGTCTTGAGAAGAGGCTGAAAAGTTTAATGGAGACAGTAAAGCAGGCAGATGAAAAAATTGATTATCTAAAATTTCAGATTAATGAAATCGAAAAAGCACATGTGCAACCGCAAGAAGAAGAACAACTGAGTGCCGAAAAGAATCTCCTCCTGAGTAGCGAAAAACGCTCTACGCTTGCTGGTAACCTTGTTACCGTGCTCTATGATAGAGAAGATTCGGTAGTGGAAAATTTGTATACAATACAGAAAATTCTCGATGAGCTGACTACTCTTGACCCCCACTTAAACGAAATTAAAGGCAGAATGGAATCAGTAATTTCGACAGCAGAAGATATGTATCGTGAAGTGAGTAGTTATTACAATAAGATTGAATTTTCTCAGGAGAGGCTCGACCATGTTTTGGAGAGACTCGATGTCATCAATAAAATTAAAAAGAAGTATGGAAAGACACTCGAGGAAGTTGCTGATTACTTGACTACTGTCGAGAAAGAGTTGTCCTCAATTGAAA
>LJNI01000147.1 GCA_001303225.1 candidate division TA06 bacterium DG_78
AGCACCGAATGAGTGGATTCCTGCACCCCAGTTGGCTGTGTTGTCTTTAACAATACAGTTAGTAATGGTCGGAGAACTGCCTATGCAGCGTATGCCACCACCCCAGGTAGCATCGCCATTCTGTATGGTAAACCCCATTATGATTGAATTTAACCCCTCGCTACTTTGGAAAATCACAACATTACCACTACCGCTCCCATCGATTATTGTTGAATCGATATGATTTGTATCTGCATCGACCATAAAATAACTTGTTACTAAAATATTTTTTCCTATGAAATCTAAATTCTCAAAATAAATATCTTCTTCGACTAAAACTGTATCACCATAATTGGCTGCATTTATTCCTTCCTGAATAGTGGAATAGTCATCCTGGACATGAATGATAGTGCTGTCTGCTGGAGTAAGTAACACGAGGCAAAATATTATGTTCAGATAGAATATTTTTTTTGAATAATCACCATTCTTTCGCAGAAAGAATGGTATGCTCATTTTTTCAATCATATCTAAGATCTGTGTAAAAATGGCAACATACTATCTTATTTTTACAACCTTGATACTGATTTCACCATCAAGCTCAACAAAATACCCTGATTTTCTTCGAAAAGTCAGGACGCTGGATTTTTCATTCAAATCAAAGATTTGAGTAAAATTCGCGCACCCCTGGTTCATCGTACCTTGATTGTCTTATGTGTGATCTGGCCTTCTATCTCAATGAAATAGATACCAGGAGCTAGTTTATTTGCATCGACTGTTCTGCCGGTGATGTCGTAGACTTTACATTTTTTGTTTTCCGGCAGTACAAGAGGACCTCTGATAATTGTGGGACTGGTGAAATATGCAACAGGTTTTTCCGTAGTTTCTGTAATGCTTTCAGTTTTTCCTAATCTTACGAGATAAACGTCTTTCGATGTGTTATTTGTGTTACTATATCCTGTGAGAATATACTCGCCTTGGGCAATGGACTGGATTGAATAACCTCGATTTTCAGTATTGTTACCACCAATCGTTTTCGTCCATACAATTTCGCCGAGGGAATCTGCACGGAGAACATATACTGCATCAAAAGCTGTTCCGTATGAATTACTGTATCCACAAATAATGTATCCGCCGTCAGTCGTTTGAAAAACTGAACCACCTGCTTCGTCACCTGTGTCACCATATTGCTTGACCCATAATGTG
Source organism: candidate division TA06 bacterium DG_78 (assembly GCA_001303225.1). Classification (GTDB taxonomy): domain Bacteria; phylum Hydrothermota; class Tepidihabitantia; order SM23-42; family SM23-42; genus DG-78. The sequence goes on from LJNI01000147.1 coordinate 1,183, forward strand.
TCACCAGTTATGTCTACTTTTAGGAGCCAGATATCTGATCCTAAACTTGGCCACTCGGTGTATCCGGTGATAATGTAGTTATCATCGGCATTTTCATATACAGAGTGGGCTTTATCATCATAGAATTTACCATATACCTTTGTCCAGAGCGTATCACCGAGTGAATCTGTTTTTATAATATATACATCTATGTCACCAAGATTGACATCTTGTATTTCTCCTACAACGATATATCCATAATCTCTGGTTTGGTGAACTGCACGCCCAGCATCTTCACCAGTGTCGCCATATGTCTTTGTCCAGACCGCATCTCCAAGTGAATCAGTTTTAATGAGATAAACGTCGCAGTCGCCATGCGGATTAAAGGATGAGGATGCTCCACAAATAATATACCCGCCTTCAAAAGTTGTCTTGACTGATCTCGCATAATCATTTCCCATACCACCATAGGTCTTTGTCCACGTGGTGTCGCCATGAGAATCTGTTTTAATGAGCCACAGATCAGACGGACCAGTACCGAGAGACTTTGCCGCACCAGCGATAATAAACCCACTGTCTGGTGTTTGTTCTACCCACCATCCCCAGTCATTCAATAGACTACCATACGTTTGTGTCCATACGGTATCACCGAGGCTGTCAGTTTTGAGTAGCCAGACATCGTACCCGCCTGTACCGAAAGATTCGGTAGACCCACAGATAATATAGCCACCTTCATACGTGTGCTGGACTGAAACACCGATATCGGCGTTATCGCCTCCATATGTTTTTGTCCATATTGTGTCAGGCTCAACAATTTGGGCGTATGAAAGCGTAGGGAGTAAAGAGATGAGCGTAAAACATAGGGTAAAGAGCGTAGCGCGGAGCGCGTGATATGAATGTTGCAGTAGATAGATACGTTTTCTCATAGGTTCCCTATACTTAAGTATATACAATAATGTATTTTTGTCAAGGGGGTAAAAGATACTGGAGATATGGTACAGCTGATTACAGTATGCCTATACTGTTTTTTCTGCTGCTTCTTGTTCTTTCGCATAGTCCTGTCTTTCTACGAATGACAGGATGCTGAATTTTGCAGTCAAATCAAGTTTGCCCCTATATCCACAAAAGACATCGGCACTGACTTTTCAAGAAAAGCCAGTATTCCTCAAATTTACAACCGAATCCTAGATTCAGGTAAATTTGGGAGATGCTGAATTTATCAACCATATCAAATGTGTGGGATAAATTCGCAAGCAAAATTCGCCGCCACTTTAACGCTATAAGAAACAATCATAATTACAGTATACTTATTCCGTTTTTCCTGTTGATTCCTGCTCCTTCGCATAGGCTACTAGGAGGCGGCCGAGGCGTTTATAGCCAGCCTTGCCATACCACTTCCTCAGCCATGCTGCAGCATGTTTTTTTACTTCGTCGGGAAGCTGCTCGAATTCAATTTTTGCTTGCTTCGCAGCTTCATCCATGCCTGCTAAAATTTCTTCAGTTGTTTTTTTATCTGGCATTTCTCCTCCTTTAAGGGGTACCCCTGCCAATTTCCCTCACATCTTCGATGTGATTGGGAAATTGAGCATCCCGTTTCCCCGTTCCACGGGGCTTATATCCATTCGAATTTTACAAAAAACCACATTCTTCATGGATACCTTTGATCCCTGCTGATTTTGCTCAGAAAAAGGAATAGGGCAATGAACGTAGCGAGTAACGCGTAAGGTACTAAGAATTTACCTGCAGATGGAAAAGATATCATACTATACCTTCTGTCCTTCTGGTTCTTGTGGAACCTCGCTCAGTAATGACGAATCTGTTTGCGATTGTAGTATACGGTAGACCGATACATTTGCCATCATGGTAATCGGAATGGTAGCTAATAACCCGATTAATAGTAAAATCGCACCGCCATAATTGATTAACACGAGGAGTATGGTAAATCCAAACAATGGCCATTTAACTCCATTGGTAACATCAGAGCTTTTTTTCAACGAATCCATGACACTGAGATTCTGGTCAATAACGAGGTATCCGAAATATTGAAATTTAATCGCCCAGATAATTCCTGGCACAATTAACAAAAACATACCGCCAACCACGATCAATCCGTAAAGAATCGACGCACCCAGGTATCTCCAGAAACATCCTTTAAATGAATTGAACAGATCATTGAATTCAGGTATTTGACCATCGACAAACTTTAAGGCGATGCGGATCAATCCTATTTGAATGATTGTCGAAAGCACAATGCCACCGAGTCTGAAAAGAAGCGATACCGCAGGTGCGTCTTCTTGTAGTATTACTGCGATAAAAGTTGGAATACCAGCGACAATCCAGCTAACGATAATAATGCCAATGAAGAAGCCGAAATTTGTCTTCATGGTATTCCAACCGTATTCTAGTGCTTCACCTATTGAAAACTCTTTTTGTGTCATTTTGTATTACCTCTCAGGAGTTCTTATTTCTATGCTGAGCAACTTTTTAATATAGTGTTTTATGATATAGTGCACAGTTGTTGACGTACTCGACTGAAGATTGTCGATAACGAGTGAGATCGTTTTACCGAGATCAGCAGACCTTGTGCCAACCATAGGATGTTCAGAATCGATTGGTCTCTGTGTGATGAGTGTGCCATCATTATCTAACAAAAAGATCACTGCATCTTTCTTTTTAGTATCAGCGACGACAACAGTGAAAACATTTGTGAACATTTCGATTACGATTTCTTTTGTCGTACCAGTATCTACAACAATAGTTGTTTCAACTTCCTGTACGAGGAGTGCGGGTTTAAGGAACCCAGCATCTTCGATGATAGGCCATGGAATCTGTATCTCTCTTCCTTGCCAGGTGTGCGTTTTATAACCAAATAATTGTTCATTCTCATCAAATGAAATTTGACCAGGCAATGGATCAGACAACGAATTAACATTTTTCCCCTTTAATCCATAGACCTGTGTAACATATTCATGGTTCGGCAACGTGACGACAGCAATTTCATTGCCCCATGCTCCTGAGTGAAAATCATCGACCATGATGTCAGCAAGATTCTCTACGTTATCAACTACAGTGTATTTTCTTCTGGTACAGCACGAAATGAGGTCGGTTACGACGACAGACTTCAGTCCCATTTCAATTCTGTCATTATAGCCATCATTTGTTACATCTGCCTTTATCGTCTTAATTTGTGCAGATAAGATCAGCGGTGATAGAAATATTATCAATAAAATTATTTTTTTCATTGCTTTCCCATAATTATTACTTTAATACTACCAGCTTACCAATTCGCTTCTGCCATGGTGAATTGAGTGTGTAAAGGTACACACCCGCAACATCAGGTATCCAGGAGATTTCGTAGTACCCAGCTGATTTGTTCCCGATGATTGGCATGGCTACTAACCGACCAGAGACATCGTAGATTCTGAAGGCTATTGTGGCATCTGAAGGTAATGTAAGATTAAAGACGGCTTTCTTCTTGGCGGGATTACTTTTGAGACCAAAGAAGAATGCTTCAGGTGAATCTTGATGCTCAGCTATCGAGGTGTAAACATTCGCAATGAATGCATAGTAATCTGCTGGTGCTCCTAGAGGATCAGTAGTACTATGTTCCAGTATGTCTTCTGCATATATGTAGTATTTTATCGTGTCGTTCTCTTGAGCCACCTGTGGTATTTCTCCACTATACCAGTCATCTCCAAGAGATTGTAATTCAGTAGAATCAAAATCGCTATCTTCCATGCGTTTAAAATAGAGGAATATCGCATCGAGACCTGCAACATCTGTGATCTTCGTATTCACCGGGAAAGGACCGCTAAAGGTCGTATCATTCCATACAGTTGTTGATTCTATGGCAGGCGATGTCATATCGATGCCGAATGAATCTGGTTGGGCATATACTCCATCATTGCCTGCAAGGTCAAATGCTTTTACCCGCCAGTAATAACGTGCATGCTCTGACAGCGGTATTACTGTCGTAGCTGTTTCACAGGTATCGATAACTACCGGTGATGTGAACGTCATTACTGTATCTACATTGAGAATGTACTGTACCGGACTTGCACGATTGCCAGAAATAATTCTTGCTGCATCACCCTTGTTACGTAAGACTTCTGACCACATAAACGTTACACTCGTGTCACCAAGATACATGCCACCAACTGGTTGGATGAGTGTCGGTGCTTGAGGTGCGAGTGTGTCGATTTCGAATTTCCAGATAGCTGACCACAACCCTTCGTTTTCCACTCGGTCGACAGCTCTGACTCTCCAGTAGTTGATTGTATCGGTGAGCACTCCCGTAAATATTGTGTCATCGGTCGTGGTGTCAACTAATCCAAGGGTAAACATCGAATCCAATGCATACTGAATTCTATAGTAATCAACACCACTGAGATCGTCATATGCAGTATGCCATACGAATTCTACGGTAAAGTCATTTACGTAATCATTATTCGCAGGTGAGATGAGACTCACCTGTGTTGGTGGTGTTATGTCGACTCCGAATGAATCTGGTTGGGCA
>LJNI01000148.1 GCA_001303225.1 candidate division TA06 bacterium DG_78
ATACAAAAAAACAGAAGTTATGAAGTTGAGAGGTTATGAAGATGAGATTACTCGTAATAACAAGCAAGAAGGATTATCAAACGAACACAAATCACGAACCACGAATACGATGATTGCGGTCGATATCAGTGATGCGAATTTTTCGATCATCTTGAATGAATATACACTCTCTATCTTCATCAATGGTGCTGGTTCGGTGACAAAAAATCCTGACTTACCACTCTATCCGCACGGTACGAGTGTGGTGCTCACCGCAATACTAGCTCCAGAAGATCCCATAGACCCTGAACCCGAGTGGATCTTTGACGCATGGAGCGGTGACCTCGAATCCAGTGACAACCCAGATATCCTTGTCATGGACAGTGACAAATCAGTGACAGCGACCTTTTCCTACATGCTCAACCTCGCTGACTTCCCCATGTATGAAGCAGATGAACCGTATGACGAGATGTGCGGTCCAGCAGTTGGTCAGATGACCTTAAACTACATGTGGTGGAATAGGAATACACATCCAGATAGTGCGCCGATGTTATTTGATAATCAAGCAGTGCTCTATGATACAGGTATTACCCACAATGCAACACCAGGTTTAGACTTTTTTGATCTCAATGGCATGTGGTATGTTGTGCAACACTATAAACCGAATCCCTATACCCAGTATGGCTACAATTTCACGAAGCAACAGAATACTGATAGCACGGTGTTACTCAAACAGATCTGCCAGTGGATCGATTACTGTGTCGGTGAACTGAGCGGTGGTCATGAACCAGGTCATCCCCTGCACGTCCCAGGAATCATACCAGCGTATGGCAATTACACAAACTGGATGGCAGTGAGAGGATTTCGTGCTGATACGATTGCCTACCAAATGCCTGATACCCTTGAAATCTATGGATTCTGGATGAATGACCCATATCCAGAAGCACTCGGTGGTATTGGTGAGAATAGTTATAAAACCGTAACCCATTTCCTTGATGAATACTATGATCCATTGACAACTGGTGATCAGTGGGATGGTAAGTACGTGGCAATCTGTGAGCCACCTGAAGAGGGTGCTGGATGTGTACTGATACTTGCTCAAACCACACCTCAGTTTACTGATGAACAGACACATCAACTCAAACTCATGACCAACCAGTATGATATTCCCTTTGAAATAAAAGGATGGATTATTCAGGCAGCAATGAATGGCGTGTATGAACAGCTCATACCATATGATGAACACTTCAAAGCAGTCTTTCAAATCACGACACCAGGGGAACCCTTTCTTGTGAAAGGTATAGACAACAATGATTACTATGCCGTACCATTCAATTTCAATTTCCCGGTGATTGGTGATTTTGGACAGAAGAAAAAAAGTGTTGCAGAAGAAACACCAACATCAAAAACTATAAAACAACCAGGACTCTCTGAGGCGGTTAAAGATCTAAATGAAGCATCATTACCAGCTGTAGAGCCGACGCTCATTGTTATTCTCATTGATGCCCAAGATGGACATTTCAAAGAGGCATCGTGGACTCAGACACCAGTCAAGTATCTTCCCATAACTAAAGAAGAGGCACGGAATATGATATCTGATGTGCTTGAAGAATTAGGTCTCGAAGCACCAGCACTCAGTAAGCTCTACCCTGAACTCATACACAGGAAATCATCGCCATATTATCCTGAGTGGCGGTTTATTGTTGAGGAGTATGCAATCTACATTGGTCAGGATGGTTCAGTATCAGTCGAGATGCCAGATGATGATAGCAGGGGAGATGGTGGTATTATGTCAGGTGGAGAGACATATGTGTATTCACTCGCAACCGCTTCGCCGACTCCTTTTATTAACAACACAAACATTTCCTATTCAATTGCAAAACCAGGTCATGTATCGTTGGCTATCTATGACATATGTGGCAGACTCGTCAGGATTCTTGTAGAAGAGAAAAAGGACGCAGGTTTTTACAGGGTAAGTTGGGGTGGTAATGACAATAACAACAGAAAGGTAGCAAATGGAGTGTATTTCATTAAACTTACATCTGGTAATTTTGTATCGGTGAAGAAGGTTACGCTCGTGAGGTAAGTTATCGAATAAAGGAACGCTGCCCCTTGTGCCAGATTTGTGCCATATCTGTGCCAAAACATATGGTAGTATTGACAACTGACAAAATTGTTGTTATTATAAAAATAAAAGCAGAATGAAACTATTTTTAAAAGATACATTCATTTTAGCAATAATAATATTCATCGGGTTTACAAACTCGTGCAGAAAAAACGAGCAGGGTCCCGATGCTATTTGGGAGAAGACATATGGTGGCGTTGAGCAGGATTTAGGGATGGAAGTCCAACAGACTACAGACGGTGGTTATGTAATAGTAGGATACACAGAGTCGTTCGGTGCAAAATTTCAGGATATCTATATTGTAAAGACAGATGCGAGTGGTAATACCCTATGGTCGCGAATTTATGGTGGAGAACAACAAGAGTGGGGTTATTCAATAGATCAAACTAACGATGGTGGCTACATTATTTCTGGACATACAACTTCCTTCGGCGCAGGGGGAAGTGACTTTTATCTCATTAAGACTGATGAAAACGGCGATACTCTATGGACAAGAACATATGGGGATACTGACTTTGATATGGGAACATCAGTCCAACAAACCTCTGATGGCGGATACATTGTAACTGGAATTACATCATCGTATGGGGCAGGTGGTAATGATGTTTGGCTTGTGAAAACTGATAGCAACGGCGATACTGTTTGGACAAAAACATATGGCGGTGCAGATGATGAGAGTGGGTATTCAGTTCAACAAACAAATGACGGTGGATATATTATTGGTGGACTAACGGAGTCGTTTGGGGCAGGCCATCAGGATATTTATGTTATAAAAACTGATGGAAATGGAAATGTAATATGGACAAAAACATATGGCGGCACAAATCAGGAGTGGGGTTCAGTACGGCAAACCACCGATGGTGGTTATATAGTTAGTGGATGGACGAATTCATTCTGTGTTTATGAAGGAGATATGGGAGATTTTTATCTCATTAAGACTGATGAAAACGGCGATACTCTATGGACAAGAACGTTTGGTGGTAAAGGCCGCGACTATAGCACAGATGTTGTGGAAACGTCTGATGCCGACTATATAGTGGTAGGTCATACAACTTCCTTTGGCGCAGGGGAGGATGATATTTATCTAATAAAAACAGATACAGACGGTAATTTACTGTGGTCTAAGACCTATGGAGGAGCGGATATTGAATGGAGTTCATCGTTACAAATAACTTCGGATAATTGCTACATCATTACAGGTCATACATATTCTTTCGGTGCAGGTTCCCGGGATGTCTATTTAATAAAAACTGAATCTGATGTTGAATAGGAAAATATTCTTTAAAGATTGATTTAAAAATAAGAGGAGGTCAGAACATAATCACCGACCCCTTGTGCCAGATTTGTGCCATTTATCCTATTGATTTAATCAACGGACTACTGATCCGTAGTGCTAAATCTGTTACAGGAATCATCAATGTTTCTTTATATCTACTATGTTGAGATCTGAAAATTTCATGGAGAAAAAATCATCAACTGGATTGCTGCGAACCGGTTGATTTATTATGTCAGAAAAAAATATTTTTATTAAATGGTCTCTTTTTTGTATGTGTAATCCTTCCCACCAATCTTTGTTGAATGCATGGTTTTCAGAATATGCAAATACCATTTGAATAAAGAAATCTGCAAGTTGGTCTTTTTTAATATCAAACAATGGACTAAAAAATTTGGCGAAATTTGTTTTATTGCTCCAACACAAATGGAAAAATCCGTTATTGCCTGAAGTGAAGGCAGTAAAACTGAAACTTTCTAAATCAACTGAAAGATCGTTATAATCCTGATAAACGCTACCATCAAGAGAAAATGCGGGATTAACATACGAACAGCAATTTATTGGTAGTGGTTGCTCGGTGACAATCGTAATGGATGAGTATCCGTTGAACGATTTGTTTTTTATGTCAGATACTAATTGATTGTAATCATTTAACATTTCAAAAATACATTTGTGTCTACATAGAAATAAGAGTATATTTTCTACATTGAGTAAATGTTTGTATTCTATATTCCCTTTGCTTTCAATAAGCTTATGGTGGATTGGTATCGTTTTTGTAACTCCCGTTGATGTATAGAGCTCCTTGCATAATGCTCTGAATAATAGAAGGCAATCTTGCTGAGGGGTTGGTTCAAAACATTCCTTTTCGATTGGCGAAAACAGCAAATTATCATGATGGCTACAAAAACCATAAAAACTGCCTACTTCGTTTATTCCGATATCGGTTGGTGGCATTTGATCCAATGCATCCAATTTTGATAGTTCAGCTACATTTAGCGACATAAAGCGTAAGACATGGTTGTTTTTTGAAATTGTCTTCAGAGATGTTTTGGGGATTGAATGTGAAGCTGTTTTTGTTTTACTGCATTTCTCGTCTTGGAAATAGCAAGTTTTTGTTGTGAAGATCTTAAGAACTTCTTTTTGGAGATTGTATAAATCCACACGTTCTTGTATATCCTTGAGTTTATGACAATTTTTAAATGGCTTTCCCGAACCGCATAGACAAAGTTCGTCATCTCCCATAGCATTATATTTGTTCAAAAGATCCTCAAACATCGTGAGATAGTCCTTATGCATCCTTTCCTCCTGATAATGAATTATAGTATATCAGAAATAATAATCAAGGCACAGGGGGGGTGACCTCAACATCACTCCCCTATTAGATTGTGCTATTTTTGTGCGGTCCATTTACCAAAATTAACCGCAATAGGCAGAATTCCCAGCAATGGTCAGAATGGTGCAAAGGGTTGTCTGACATGGCTTTGCGGGGTTTTGTATTTTCCAGATTTTCGGTTTGTCCCAGATTTGTCCCAACTTTGTGTTTATTATTTTCAAATAAATTTCATTCATGAGCTATTGTCATCATAATATTTAACGGTATTACATGAATTAAATAAATTATTGTAGATTTATTCTGGATATAGAGACCTGACCTGCGGTCTATTAGTCCGTGGTGCTACATTAGCAGATAAACATAGATATTTTCCAGTGCTTCGCCGAGCATCAGTCTCTCAATAGTCATTTCGGTGCTATGTTTATGCTAATGCCAATACGAAGAAAGGGTAGTGCTTTCGGTTTTTCTTTTTTAACTCTTAAACGAGATCGAAAGCATATTACAATTTTCTGTATTGACAAAAAGTATAGAACCTTCTATAATAAACTGAGGATGCATTCGTGCGACGAATAGTAATTGACAAACGTTATAAAATTTTTAAAAAACTCGGTTCTGGAGCGATGGGTGATGTTTATCAGGTCAAGGATTTAAGAAATGATAGTATTGTTGCATTAAAGCTGTTATTAAAGAAAAAAACAACCTCTGCAACTATTCAACGTTTTAAAAGAGAGTTTAGGTTGCTTTCCGAATTACACCATCCCAATCTCTGTTCAGTCTATGATTTTGGGATCCTTAGGGATGGAAGAAGTTATTTTACCATGGAGTTTGTTGATGGTAAGGATATTTTCAAGGCAGCAAAAGATTTGTCCTACGAAAAAATTTAT
>LJNI01000149.1 GCA_001303225.1 candidate division TA06 bacterium DG_78
TGGTTTCCTTTCTATTTTTTGTACATCTTCCTTTTTCTGAGCCTCAACTTTTTCCTTTGCTTTCTTTTCTTTTTTTATCTTCTGTTTTTTTACCTTTTCCTGTTCGGCTGCACCCTCGATTTTCATTGGTCTGTGGAAAATTTTTTCCTTAACCATCATAAAGATGAGTATGAGTATACTAAAACCGAGAATGAGATAGGTACCCACAGCACCGAAGTAGTCGAGCAAAAATGTATTTATTATTGAACCGAGCATACCACCGCTTGTGATTTTTATCACGTCAATATGTACGAAGAGCGAAAGGAGCGTATCGATAATGACTCCGCTCGGAATGAGATACAGTAATGTTATTGTGGGTTTTTTTTCTTCTTGGAAAAGGGATATATAGCCGAGATACCCTAAAATAATTGGGACGATAAGAAAATAGAATCCGATGAGCCAGAATAATCCCAGAGACGAGTAATGTCCAAAGAGACCACCAAGGTTATTATATCGTTCATCAGGGAAAATGAGAAAAGAAATTTGAGAAATGAGAAACAGTATACAGAGGAGGAAAAACATGATGCCGGCTAATTTCTTTTTCTTTATTTGCTCGAGTCCTCGGGCAATAAACACAATGACTCCGACTGCAATGATGAGTAGTAGTATTGATAGTATGGTATTCAATTCCGTTCTCTGCTAAATTTTACACATAAAAATAGATTTGTCAATGTAATTTTATAATTCTCTGATGTATGTATCGACTATTTTACAATTCTGCGTTACTTGAATATTGACACAATATGAAATATTGATACTATTATACTATAGAGAGCTCTGAAAAAGTATTCTTCGCTCTCCCGATTACGGTGATAACAGAATGACGGCAGTGATACTTCATCTATTATTATCATCATTATTATCGTAATTGGTGCAAATCAAGGAGGCGTCTATGTTTTTACTCTGTTTTTTAACGGTTACCACAGTAGTATGGCAGGAGGATTTTACCCAAGAGACACCGACGATGAATCAATTATATGATTACACAATAGATATCGATTATAGAGACGGTGTAGTTTCTCTCACAGGAGAACCTCAGTTTAATGATTTTACCGCAGCATGGTTCTACGTTGATGAAGATATCGCATTTCGTGATACAGATGTGTTAGAACTCGTTGTGAAGATTAAGAGCAATAATGTACGACTACGGTACTTCTATCGTCGTGAGGATCGTGCTGTATATTTTTGTGGTGAGAGGATTATACAAGCTGATGATCAGTGGCAGAAAGTGGAAATTCCGTTTTCAGAGGCACAACCCTTCTATGGAAGTGATTATCCGCTGGCACTGACTCCTGGTACAAAACCGTGTCTCTATCTTTTTATATCTAATGAATTACCCGGCACATTCGATGTTGAGATTGATTGGATTTCTATTTCTCATGCGTTTCTCAAAAAGGAGGAACGATGAAGAACATTGTGCTCTGTTTCATCATCTGTGTGGTTGTGGCTTATGCTGACACGCCGTGGAGTCCGAATGTACGGGTGAGTACCGATGAACCGTGGGATACGCTCAATCAAGGAGAGTCTTGCTTTGCTGTGTTTGGAGACACAATAGTATCGATATGCAATACAGCAGAACGTGGTAGTGTTCCTGTTGCGCCCTATGCCTACTCTTTTGATGGTGGCCAGACGTTTACACAGATTCCTTTCACTGATTACAGTACCGGTATTGGTTGGCATACAGACCCGATCATTGGTTTTGATGATTCAGGATATGTCCATATGTTGATTCAATATTCAGCAGTATTTATGAATCACTACTTGTCAAAGGATGGTGGTCTGAGCTGGGTCGATACGACACGGATCAACTCGATAAATGGTGCTGATAAACCATGGTGGGTTATCAATGATAATGAAATCTATGTTGTCTGGCAGAGAACTGACCCGGCATGGGATATCTGGTTAGCCAAGTCTACTGACTACGGTGCGAGTTTCAGTGACTCTATGATATGGACACGGGCTGGAATAACTGCCATATGCATGGACGAACAAGAACACCTTCACCTCGCTTTAGTGCAAGGATTCGCGAGCGGGCACCTTTTCTACCGCAAATCGACTGATTACGGTGAGACATGGACAGATGAAGAACACCTCTCTAGTACGTTTTATATAGAAGATTATGGAGACCGTGCACCGATAAATTCGATAACCGCACGAGGAGATGTTGTGTTTGTTACCTGGGTCGATAATTCTTTCAATGGAAGTTGGGACATCAAGGCGGTTCGCTCGACTGATGGGGGTACATCATGGGGTACGCCATTTGTTGTGAACGAGAGTACTGATGGTGGTCAATGTAAAGGCTGGGCGCATTTCGATGTTTATGGTGGACTGCATGTTATCTACTACCACACACCAGATTGGCCAGTCGATTCTGCAACGAGTTTGTTTTCACTCCGCTACCAGTATTCAGCTGATAGTGGTGCAACCTTCTACCCGAGTATCCGGATTTCTGATACCGCATCAATAAGCCATGACCGATTTTTAGGCGAGTACCATGTCATCCAGAGCGATAGTCAATACCTCTATGCGATCTGGACAGACGGTCGTAATGGTGATGATAATGACCTCTACTTTAGTAAGGCACTCCTCACTGATGTAGCAACCATGGAGTATACGTCACCAACCTATAATGACTCACTCGCCCTGTTTCATGTACCAACAATATGGAATGGAAAAGTAGTGTTGGAAATCACGCAACAACCATATCCTGTCGACATCAAAATCTATGATGTACTCGGAAGAGTGGTGAGACACCTCTTTACAGGTACGGTGTTGTCTCCGATGCAGATGACGCTCGAGAGTAAGGATTTTCCTGTGGGGATTCTCTTTCTCCACGGTGAGACAGAACATGGTTCTGAAGTAACAAAAGTCGTGAATTGTAGAGGTAGATAAATTGAAGAGGCTTGATTTTTTTTGATACCTATGTATGATTGACTATGGCAAAGGTCTATTTTCTTGACCTGAGGAAAAAATATAAAAATAACTTTATGGAGATGTTCGAGAAACTTGTGGATGTTTCTGGAGGCATGAAAATAGTAAAAAAAAATACTTCGAGTGCTGTAAAAGTACATTTTGGAGAGGATGGGAACTTGAATTTTGTTAGTCCGCTTTATGTGAGAAAAGTAGTGGATTTAATTAAAAAATCTGGCGGTAAACCATTTTTGACTGATACGACAACTCTCTATTCAGGTCGTCGATTCAAGGCTGATACACACATTGAGCTTGCAAAAGAACATGGTTTTGATTTTTCGCCAGTTGTGATTGCCGATGGTTTTTATGGTGACGAATATGAAGAGATTAATGGTGCAAAGATCGCTCGACTCTTCACAAATATCGGAACAATGTTTTGTGTGAGTCATTTTAAAGGACACCTTGTAGTTGGTTTTGGTGGAGCTTTGAAAAATCTTGCTATGGGATGTTCTTCTAAGGGCGGCAAATTGGAGATGCATTCAAAGTCAAAACCATATGTCAATATGGAAAAGTGCACGCTATGCCTAAAATGCTTTGATTATTGCGCCTACAAAGCAATAAGTAAGAAAAAATCATCAGTTGAAATAAATGAAAAGTTGTGTACTGGATGTGGTGGTTGTATGTCTATTTGTCCTGAGCGTGCAATAAAGTTTAAATGGGATGCTGTCTGTTCAGATGTCCAGAAAGGTATTGCAAAGTATGCTGCAAGTTTTACAAAAGACAAAAAGATTTTTTATATCAATTTTTTGATTAACATTTCACCAAACTGTGACTGTTTTCACACAAACGAGCCCATGATTGCTCCTGATATAGGTATTCTCGCCTCTTTTGATCCTGTAAGCATCGAACAGGCTTCTTATGATATGGTAAAAGAACCACTTGATAAATTGTATCCTGAAGTCGATCCTACAGAACAGTTAGTATATGCAGAGAAATATAATGCAGGAGAGAGGAACTATGAAATCGAAGTTGTCTGATCTCCAGAAGAAAATAAAAAGACTCGAGACACTCGTTGATACCTCCCTCGCATTTTCATCGATCCTCGACATCGATGAATTGTTGAATCTCGTACTACAGAAAGCAGAACTGGTCATGGAAGCTGAGACCTCATCAGTCTTCAGAATTGATGAAAAGAAAAAAGAACTTTACTTCCAGATTGCACGGGGCAAAAAAGGTAAAGAAGCAAAAGAAATACGGGTTCCAATGGGTAAGGGTATTGTTGGTTGGGTTGCTGAGCATGGAAAACCACTGCTCGTGCCCGATGTAACCAAAGACCCTCGGTGGTACAAGGGTGTCGATAAGAAAACTAAATTTGTCACGCGGTCGATTATTGCTGTTCCCCTGGTTTCCAAGGGGAAGGTCATCGGCGTTGCCGAAGTGTTGAACAAAAAGGGGAATAGATTTTTCAATGATGATGATCTGGAGTTATTCACCGCACTCGGTAATCAGATCGCAGTGGCACTCGAGAATGCGTCACTCTACAAGGAATTAGATGAACTCTTCCTGTCATCGATACGGGCGATTGTTGAAGCAGTAGATGCGAAGGATCCGTATACACGAGGTCATTCAGCGCGCGTTGTGTCGTATGCCCTACTCATTGGCGAATCCTTAAATATCGATAAGGAGAGTCTCAAGGAGCTTGAGATATCAGCAATACTCCACGATGTCGGCAAAATAGGCATTCCAGATAATATCTTGGGTAAACCAGGTAAACTCACGGAAGAAGAATATGCCTTTATGAAACGCCATCCAGAATTTGGCGCTGCAATTATCGAACCGATTTCAAAACTCAGGATGTTAATTCCCAATATTTTACACCACCACGAACGACTCGATGGTGGTGGTTATCCTTCAGGACTCAAGGGTTCAGAGATCCCAGTTTCCGCACGCATTATCTGTGTTGCTGATTCATTCGATGCCATGACAACTGACAGACCGTATCGAAAACGGAAGAGTATATCAGCTGCCTTTACTGAGTTAAAACAATGTAGTAATACACAGTTTGACCCAGAGTTTGTTGAGATTTTTATCGAACAGTATAAGAATAAAAAACCATTGGCTGAGACTGAACAGTAGTCTCGTGCCATTCCACATTGGAGACATCTGTTTTTCCTGAAGATATGGTGATCGAATTTGCCCCAACTTTTAAACGTTGCTACCGCAGATTTGACGGTTACAGAAATAAAATACGGACTATTTTAGAGTACAGTTCCCCAGATCACCACATCATTCCCCAGTTGTTGCGTACCAACAATACGGACCTTTGGAAATTTTTTTATGTGTTTCTGAAACGAGTAGGTGTTCAATTGCATGTAGTCCGCCTACGATGATTGGTGTTGTGGTGATGACAAACTGATCAACTAATCTTTGCGAAAATAAACTCGTAATAATACGCGCTCCTCCTTCGACCAAGAGGGTCTGAATACCAAGATAATGCAATTCCCTCAGCACATACGGCAGATCAATCTGGTTATGTTCATCACACCGTACGCGCAGGATGTGCACTCCCTTAGCTTCCAGTTCTCTCTTGCGGTCGTGGTTTGCTCGGTCAGT
>LJNI01000150.1 GCA_001303225.1 candidate division TA06 bacterium DG_78
CAGAGGTCGATCTTCTCGTCTATGATGCCATGGGAAGACTTACTGAATCACTCATCTCAGATGAATTGTCCGCTGGTATTTACAGAATAAACACAACGTTTGATCTTCCTGCAGGTGTCTACTTCTACCAACTTAAAACCACATCGGGCAAGAATATCATTCATAAATTCGTGATCATAGACTAATCTACTGTTGTGTATGAGATGGGGGTGATGTATCACCCCCATCTTTGTTTCTATACTGTTTCTTTCAATTTATTTGTATTTTATTGTTGATTCTATTATTATACATTATTTCACATCCTTGACAAAGAATATTTAGTCAATACAATTAATTTGATTCATGAAACAAAGAAAAGAGAGAACACAGCGTAAAAAGAAAAGGCATTTTGAACATGTTATTTTAAAGACCAAACTTTCACCACCTTTATTAAAGAAAAATGTGATTTTTCGGTCCCGACTCGTCTCATTATTGAGAGAACATCTTGATAAAAAGTTAATCAGTGTGGTAGCTGATGCTGGGTATGGAAAGACGACGCTTTTGACCCAACTGATTCGTGACCAAAATCTACCGGTTGTTTTTTATAATTTAGAACGGACCGATAGCGATTTAATGGTTTTTCTTTCCTACTTGATGCACGGTTTGGAGCAACTTCAATCTCATATTGTGGATCGCAGTAGTGCTTTATTAGGACAGAACATTGATGTGAATAAGAACCATGAACTTGTGATGGGAACATTAATTAATGAGTTAGTGGAGAAGCGGAGTGAGCGGTTTTATTTGATACTCGATGATTATCATACGCTCCTCAAGGATTGTATGGTACACAAGGCATTGGATTATTTTATTGATCATATGCCTGGCACGGTGTGTGTGATTATTGCGTCGCGGACTGAGCCTGTATATGCTTCGCTTATCAAATGGCGTTCGAAGCAGAATATTTTTGAATTATCGCGAAATGAGTTAGTATTTACGCAGCATGAGATTAAGGCGTTGCTCAGCGGCGTATACCAAGTTGTTTTATCAGATGAAGAAGTGGCGCGGGTATCAGAGCATACTGAGGGTTGGGTAACCGGAATTCAGTTAATCGTGCAATCAGCGGGTAAGGATCGTAAAACAGTGAAAGAAACATTGAATGGTTACATTGCAGCTAACCAGCCACTTTTTCAATACTTTGCTAATGAAATATTAACTGGAGAAGACCTGAGAATTCAGAATTTCTTAAGATATAGTGCTATTTTAGAAATTATGACTCCAGATTCCTGCAATACGATTATGGAGTTAAAAGATTCAGCACAATTGTTGCGTGAACTTGAACACAGAAATCTTTTTTTGGCTGCAGTTGGTAAAGATGAGTACAAATATCATCATCTTTTTCGCCAATTTTTATTAGATAGGATTGACGATGTACAATTACGAAAATCACTCAATTTAAAAGCAGCAAGATATTATCAACAGAAGGGACAGATTGAACAGGCAATTCAACACTATTTAGAGGTGGATCATTATGAGTTGGCAGGGAAACTCATTGCTCAAATAGAAAGCCGGATGCGGACACAGGCTCGTTTCACTACACTCACTGCGTGACTTAATCAGTTACCAGAAAATATTCTTGATAAACAACCAAAACTTTTAACAACATTAGGAAGGCTACATGTTGTACAAGGTAATAGGCAACCAGCAGAGCAGCTGTTTATACGGGCAGAGCGACTGTTGAATAAAAAGAGTGATAATACAGCCTTGGCAGAGGTTTTAAAGGCACATGCTTCCTTGCTCTTAGAGGGTGAATCACGTCATAAAGATGCTCTGAGAATTATTCGTAAAGCTTTAAGGATTTGTCCAAGAGGAAATGATGAACTACGGATAGAAATACTTATTACAATAGGAAGGCTATGGAGAAGGATTTGGGATTTCAAGAGAGCAAAACCACATCTCCTCAAAGCCTATCGGATAGCTGAACGGATCAAAGATATCAACAAAATGATTACAATAGCGAATAATTTGGCACTACAGTTTGTTACACAAGGAGAATTACGGAAGGCTTTCAAGACATTTAAACGATTGATTGAACAGAATAAGGATAATTATTGGGCAGACGTGGGGATTATATTTAACAATGCAGTGACAAATGCACTCGCACTTGGTAAGGTGGAATGGGCTGAACAGTGTTTGGAAAAGGGGTGGGCACTATGTGCTCCACATGAAGATCTTAGATCAAAAATAGCAATCCATCGAGCTTTTGGTGCCTTATATATGCAAAAGGCACAATGGGACCTTGCAGAACAGCACCTACTGAAAGCGCAGGACATGGCCGCGAAAATGAACTGGACCTTAATGGAATTTTTTCTTTACAGAACTATCAATCGGTTTTATCGTTACCGTGGAGATATGAACAAAGCAGAGAAATACCTCAACATGATGTGGCAAAGACTCGACAAAAGAGATAGTCCAAATGAAGCTACTTTCTTGACTGAAATGGGTTGTCTCTACATTGCATGTGAGCAGTTTGAAAAGGCTGATAAAGTAATAGAGACAAGTTCAGAGTTGATTAAAAAGTATGGGTTGAATGTTCTTAAGTTCTATTCTCTCCTCATGCGCGCAGCTATTGCATTAGTACAACTTGAAGATCAGCAGGCCCTGAATCTCTTGAGACAGGCTTTCCGTATGGCTAAAGTTAAAGGCTATGATGGTCTATTAATAAATGAACTCTGGCATAATCCACGGCTCGCACAATTTGCCCAAAAAAGTAATATTGAGAGGAATTATATAGTATCACTCAATGTTCCCAAAGATATGCCAAAGCTCTCTATAAAGGTAAAATGCTTTGGTGGACTGGAGCTCCAAGATAAAAGAAGCAGAACGATTTCACTCATCTGGCCAACTGAGAAGGCGCGTTCATTATTCGCTTTCTTAGTTATGCATAGAAGGGCACCAATACGACGTGAGGTTGTCATGGCACAATTGTGGCCAGACCTAGCAAAGAAACGTGCAATTCAGAATTTCAGAACCACGGCATCACGAATGCGGCAGTCGCTCGCTAAGTCATTATCTGGGAAACTCTCGCAGAAGGAAATCTTCATCTGGGAACACGGGAAATACCAGTTGTTCCCAGGAGTTCACGTAACTGTAGATACTGAAGAATTTAATATGCTGCTTACAGAATCAGAAATGGCTGGGTCTCGTGAGGAAAAAGCTCATATCGTTCATCAAGCACTGGAACTCTATGAAGGAGATTTTCTGCCTGAGATATACGATGCATGGACTGATGTTATTCGACTTAGACTTCGCGAACGCCGATTAAGTACCTTACGCTGGCTAGCAGAGTACTTTGCACAGAGAGGCGATGACCTTGGATGTGTTAGAGTGTGTGAAACCTATCTTACAGCAGATTCGCTGTCAGAAGAGGTTATAAGGCTCTGCATGAAGAGCCTGAGCAAACTAGGACAGGTAACAACTGTCAAGGCACGTTTCAAGTCTCTCAGACAGGGGCTAAGGCGAGAACTGAACTGCACTCCTTCAAAAGAGACAGAAGACCTGTATCATTCCATCCTCAAACTTCACTCCAAACAGTAACTACCTGAAAAAAAGCAGCCGTAGTATGGCTTAATCGATTTTACTCAAAATATCAACACGTATTATATAAATAGTAATTTTTAACTTTACTATTATACTATTGCTCGTCAGTTCTACTGTTCAATAAAAGCCACGCAAAACTGTGTTTTTTTTATTACTCTCTGTTGTGCTTTTGTTGTGTTTTCAATATATAATACTACCTGCGAGAGATGTAAACAAAAACAAGGTTTGAGAAAAATCTCAGGCGTTGATCTGTAAGGGGTCAAAAAAGGAGGAAGGTATGAAAACACGAGGTAAAAGAGGGATGAGTTGTTTCATCTTGGGAAGTCTATTGGTTCTTCTATCAGGACGATTCATTCAGGCTCAGACAGAGATATGGACCTATGAACTGAGTGAGAATAGTAATGCCTATTCAAATGTCTATGGTGAAGATGGAAATATCTATGCGACAGGATGTATGGGAACAGGAGTTGGTAGGGATATGTTCATCGTGAGTCTCGATGATTTAGGAAGTGAACAGTGGGTGTATACCTATGATGGTACAGCATCAAGTGCTGATGAGGGAAAATCAATTACATATGGTGAAGACGACAACATTTATGTCGTCGGGTTTACTACAGATTCTTCCACGCTCAAGGATATCGCAGTTATCAGTCTTGATAGTTTAGGAAATGAACAATGGTTCTATACCTATGATGGTTCAGCTTCAGGTGCAGATGATGGCTTTTCAATTGTGTATGGCGCAGATGAGAATATCTACGTGGCAGGATTTGCCAATGGTACAGGAACCAATAAGGATTTTGTAGTGGTTAGTCTCGACAACACAGGAAGTGAAAGATGGGTATACACGTATAACGGAACTGCATCAGGTGATGATGAAGCACTTGCTGTTAAATATGGTAGTGATGGTAATATATATGCTGTGGGTTACAGTACTGAAACAGGACATAATAAAGATTTTATGGTAGTCAGTCTCGATAGCGCAGGAAGTGAAAATTGGGTGTATCTTTACAATGGCTCATCATCTCCATCTCAGGAAGATAGGGCTCGATCAATCGTATACGGTTTAGATGGCTATCTCTATGCAGCAGGATTCAGCACTGAAGCTGGAACCAGACAGGATTTTGCTGTAATCAGTCTTGATTTGGCAGGAAATGAGAGATGGGTTTACCTGCATGATGGTCTCTATAACGGGACTGTTGATGCTGATGGAGCACACGCAATTATGTATGGTGGAGATGGTAATCTCTATGCTGCTGGGTACAGTGTTGAAGACCAGACTTATAACAAGGATTTTGCTGTCATTAGTGTTGATACTGCAGGGAACGAAAGATGGGTATATACCCGTCATGGATCAGGAGGTACTCCTGTGGATATGGCGTATTCACTTGTGTATGGTAGTGGAGACAGTATCTATGTGGCAGGATACATAGATCAGGGTGCAGAAAATGAGAATGTTGTCGTTGTGAGTCTCGATACCTTAGGACAATTAAATTGGTTTTACAAAAAAGATGGCGGTGGAGCTCCAATGAATCAAGATCAGGCACGATCAATCGCATACAATCCAGATGGATATCTCTATGTCGCAGGATGGCTCAGGTTACGAAATTTTGCTGTGATAAGTATTTACCCAGGATTACTACCTGAGATGTGGTTTTCCCCGAGTTTCATGATGGTTATGGCCGATAGTGGAGAAACTGTAGATCGCGAATTGAAAATTGCTAATGTAGGTGCTGAAGCGTGTCCACCTTTAGAGTGGAGTGTCACTGAGAGGCCACCAGTCGAGTGGCTCGAAGAAAATCCAACGAGTGGTTCGCTTGATGCTGGAGACACTGTCACGATTATCGTTACCTTTGATGCTACTGAACTTGCTGGAGGAATCTATTATGATACCTTAGAAATCACCTCTAATGATCCAGTACATCCGACAAAAGATGTGTGGGTTAAGTTGACGGTCAATATTCCAG
>LJNI01000151.1 GCA_001303225.1 candidate division TA06 bacterium DG_78
GTAGTAAACTCTACTATTACACAGTAGAGGAGCAAGATTGGAATCTATGGGAGCCAATAGGTGCTGTGGCCTCTGCGATCAGCGAATCAGAACTAGAAGCTCAAATTTTTTATAATGCACTATATATGCAAAATCTCGATACCGTCGATGTTCTTTTTTATATGCAGAGTTGGGATAAATTCGAGGATTTCTCAGATACTGTGATAAGTAATGAGAAAGGAATTCTATCGATAACTCAGCAGAGTGTTGCCGAAAATGTGATAATTGGTAGTGGAAATAAATTGTTAAGACTGGAGCTTGAGGTTTTTAATGATGATATTACACTTGATGAATTGAGAGCAACGAGGACAGGTGAAGGGAGCGATAGTGATATAGAAGACATTTGGCTTGAAGACGAAAATGGCTATACAATTGCCATAGGTTCACTGAGCAATGGGGTGGCAACATTTTGGCCAGATTTAGACTTATCAATGGGAATGGGTATCGCAATCTATATTGCCGTGGATGTTGGCAGTGTTGCAGTTCCTGGGAATAGTATCGGCTTCAATATCGAAAAACGTCATGATGTTGAGATCGATAAGGGAGTAGTTTCATTAAAACGTATAAAACCGTTAGAGCAGTCCTGGGATAACAGTTATGTGCTCAACATTCCAGAAAATATAAGCATAGATGGTGCATTCGCAGATTGGGAAGGTAAACAAATAAAAACCGATATTGAGGGGGATGTAAACCGTCCAAATATTGATATTTTAAAATATGGTGTTTCGAATTCTGACTTGGGACCTGCATTCTATTTAAAGGTTGATGACGAAATATGCGGTGGTGTAAAGGTACCTTATTGGAACACAAAAATCAAACCTGAACAGATAACTGGAGGAGGGCCAGGCGAAGGAGGTACAACACCCGAGATACTTCCAAAGACCGGGGAGGATGTAGTTTACATATTCATAGACACTATCTCAGGTATAGGTTATAGTTATAATCTTCCTATAAGTGCAAATTATATGATAGAGGTGAGAGGCAGATACAACAAGGTTTTGAGCAGTTCCTATTACGAATGGTCTGGAATCTCAGCTTGGGATTGGACGAAACTCGGTCCTGTAGAGGTTAGCTTGGACACTGTAAATATGGAGGTGGGTTTAAATTGGGCTGGTATTGGTTTGAATTCCATAAATGATAGCTTTGAAGCATACTTTTTGGCAACAGACTGGGAGGATAGAGAAAGGGATTATTCTGATACTGAAAGTATAGTGCAGAGGTCTACAAGGGGTACAGTAACAGGAATAGGTTCTGTTAGCGATCATAGATATGGATGGGATGTTTCTTATGCTGGTGATATAAACGGTGACGGTTATGATGATATAATTATAGGTGCTCCATACTACGATATAGAGTTTCGCTGCCTTTGGGGTTTTTCAGACAAGAAAGTCAACCAGAATTCTGATAGTAATCTTCAGCAATATCCCGCAGTAGCTGTGGACTCTTCAGGTAATGCAATCATTGCTTGGGCTGATAAACGCGATGGTAATTGGAACATCTATGCGCAGAAACTGGACCCTAATGGAACTGTGCTATGGGGCTCTTCAGATGTGAAAGTCAACCAGAATTCGGACAGTGCTGATCAACAATATCCTGCAGTGACTATAGACCCATCAGGTAATGCGATTGTCGTTTGGGCCGATGACCGCAACAGCAACTGGAACATCTATGCGCAGAAATTGGATTCAAGTGGAACTGCGCAATGGGGCTCCTCAGACAAACTGGTGAATCAGTACACATCGAGTATTCAAGATTACCCGGATGTAGCAATCGATTCTTCAGTAAACGCCATTGTAGTGTGGAGAGATGTACGCAGTGGAGGGGATATTTATGCGCAGAAATTGGATTCAAGCGGAACTGCGCAATGGGGTTCCTCAGACAAACAGGTGAATCAAGTGACAACTGATGTTCAACTATATCCTGCAATAGATGTAGATTCCTCTGGAAATGCAATAGTTGTCTGGGAGGATTACCGCAGCGGATCGCGTTATGATGTGTACGCACAAAAACTAAACTCTAATGGGGATACTCAGTGGGGTTCCTCAGACAAGAGAGTTAATCAGTATACATCTGGTTCTCACTGTGAAGCTGATGTAGCTGTGGACTCAAGCGGAAATGCGATCGTTGTTTGGTATGATTATCGTAACTACGATATATATGCACAAAAACTCAATGCAGCAGGAGATGCGCAGTGGGGCTCTTCTGATAAATTAGTAAACCAGGCAGGAAACGGAGGAGCAATAAAATTACAAGATTATCCAGCTGTAGATCTGGACTCAAGCGGAAATGCAATTGTTGCATGGCGCGACTACCGAAGTCAAAGTAATTATGATATTTATGCTCAGAAACTTGATTCTAGTGGAAATGTGCAGTGGGGTTCTTCAGACAAGAAGGTGAATCAGAACTCTGATAGTGCCAATCAACAAAATACTGGTGTGGCTGTGGACTCAAATGGAGATGCGATCATCGTTTGGGATGATGAGCGTAACGGAACCTCTGACGATGACATATATGGGCAGAAAATCGGCCCTAGTTTAGATGCTGGTGCTGCTTACATATTCTTTGGCTATCCTGGAATGGATGTAAACGATTTAAATGCTGTAAATGCAAATGTCACAATTTACGGTGAGAATGTTGGTGACCATTTTGGTTGGAGTGTATCAGATGCAGGCGATATGAATTCTGATTCCAAGGATGATGTGATCATAGGTGCACCTGACTACGATGATACCAACGTTAGTTGTGTTTGGGGATCTTCAGACAAAAAAGTCAGCCAGAACGTTGGTGGTTCTAATGCATTTAGACCGGCGGTTGCTATTGATCAAGATGGAAACGCGATCATTGTCTGGTTCGATGAGCGCAACGGTGACTATGACATATTCGCGCAAAAGCTCGATTCTGATGGAAATGTGCAATGGGGTTCTTCAGATGTGAAGGTCAATCAGAATTCAGACAGTGACGCTCAGGGGTATCCTGCTGTAGCTGTTGACTCGAACGGGAACGCGATAGTTGTCTGGTCTGATTACCGGAGTGGTACACATTATGATATCTATGCGCAGAAACTCGACTCCAATGGAAGTCCGGTATGGGGCTCTTCAGACAAGAAAGTCAACCAGAATTCTGATAGCGCTGATCAAGGATATCCTGATATAGCTTTAGACTCGAGTGGGAATGCCATCATTGTCTGGGAGGATTTGCGTAGTGGTTCTCACAACGATATCTATGCACAAAAACTTAATCCTAACGGAAATGCACAGTGGGGTTCAACAGATAAGAAAGTCAACCAGAACACAGATAGTGCTTGGCAAGCAAATCCTGCAGTAGCTGTAACCTCGAACGGTGTAGCAATCATTGTCTGGGAGGATGAACGTAACGGCCTTATCAACGTGGATATTTATGCGCAAAAGCTCGATCCCAGCGGAGTTGCACAGTGGGGCTCTTCGGACAGGAAAGTCAACCAGAATTCAGATACTGAAGATCAAATAGTGCCCGATGTGGTCTTGGATTCGAGCGGTAATGCGATTGTAGTTTGGTACGATTACCGCAGTGGCTCACATTGTGACATCTACGCACAGAAACTTGATTCAAGTGGAGTTTCGCAGTGGGGCTCTACAGACAAGAAAGTCAACCAAAATTCTGACAGCGCCGATCAACAAAATCCTGCAGTGACTGTTGATTCAAATGGGAACGCAATTGTGGTTTGGGAGGATGAACGCAATGGCGCCGCAAATCCTGACATCTACGCACAAGAACTCGACTCTGTCGGAGATGCGCAATGGGGTTTCACAGATATGAAAGTCAACCAGAACTCTGATAGTGCTGGTCAGTATTATCCTAATATAGCTTTTGACTCGAGCGGTGATGTGATTATTGTTTGGGAAGATGGACGTGATGTTAAATATAACATTTATGCACAGAAAATTAAACTCGTCTGCCTAGACAAAGGTAGAGCGTACATATTCTATGGAACGACAATAACCAACGAAGCTTCCGGTGATGCTGTGATCGATTTGTACACGGATAGTGCTGATGTTACACTTAAAGGCGAGTCAGGAGGTGATAGGTTTGGTTTTTCTGTTTCAAGTGCTGGAGATGTAAACAATGATAATTGTGACGATGCCATAGTTGGCGCATATGGTTACGGTAATGATAAGGGTAGGGCTTATATCTTTTATGGCGCTACGTTGATCGATGAATACAATTATGTAGATGAGTACGATAATACGAGCAGTGGTAGATATGGCAGTGTGGTGAACTTTAATAATGCCAAGGTTGCGGATGATAATTATGCAAATTTAACTGAGGAGGACACCGGCGGACCTGGTGGAAACGAATATCTCTATGTGGATGGTTTCGGTGCGGAGAAGACAGAATGGACTGAGGGAGGTAGCGCACCCTATCTGGATGCGATAGATGATCCCTTAAATAGAGTCTATACTGCTGCTGATGCCGCCCAGGAGGGAGACTGGACATTTGCTGACAGCACATTTGTGGGATCATTTTCAAGTTCACAGATAGAGCTTTATTGCGAACAATGGGGAACCCTTGAGACTATAAGCGTGTACATACACGATGGTTCTTCATGGAGCAATGTAGGCTCGATTACTCCCGATGCTAGCTATTCGTGGAAAACGCTGGATACCTCATCTGTATTGAATACCGAAGCCAAGATAGATGCTGCTAAAATGTATGTTGTTTATCAAAAAAGTGGAAAGGCAGACGTTGCCCTTATCGATTGCGCTCGAATATATTGGTCAGCAACAGCCCTTACCCGTTATGAAATGGATGTCCAGTTCAATACCACATCTGTTACCCCAGCAGAGGAATATTATTTACAAGTTGACTACAAGATAATAGATGGTGCATCAGCTGAGGACTTTGATATCTATGCTTACGATAGCACAGGTGGTTGGGAGGATATAGGTGATTTAACTTCCAATACAAGGGACCAGATTTCAATTCAATTACCAGATGCCAAATACAATGGAGGGAACGTAAAAATCCGCTACCTAGGAAAGGATGAATCCGTAGATAGTACACAAAATCAAATCTATATATACTATCACAGGATACGAAGTTACTCAGGAGGGGCAGATGCGATCGCGGATGTAACGCTTGAGGGCATATATGATCATGATAAATTTGGTTTTTCAGTATCAAATGCCGGTAATGTGGACAATAATTATTACGATGATGTAATCGTTGGCGCACCAGGTACAGACAAAGCCTATATATTTTTAGGTGAAGATGAATTGAGTAATTTTATTAGCGCTTCAAATGCTAGTGTGACACTTAGCGGGACACCCGGAACAAATTTCGGCTTTAGCGTTGCAAGCTGTGGCAATATCAACAATGCTGATGGTGATGATCTGATCGTTGGCGCACCTGGCTACAATGCAGATCGAGGCCGAGCTTACATATTCTACGGCGTAGGATACAATGATATAGTCACCGCGAACGATGATGATGA
>LJNI01000152.1 GCA_001303225.1 candidate division TA06 bacterium DG_78
TTTTTTTATTCCGCAATAGACCGAGATGCACTCATCAACCCAGACAATACGGTCTGGCGTATATACCAGAATTCTGTAAGAATCTCCTCTTTGCAAGATAATCTTCATGAAGAAGTCTATGGTGGACAGTTATGTATTGCACCACTTGAAAATATAAATCCAGGGACTGAATTCTCTCTCGAAGCAATGTCTGTACGTTACGATAAATCGTTCGACCCAGATGTTCGATGGATTGATACTCCATTAGACAAATACGACCCTCTGTTTTATCCAGAAATTACAGCGCTCACAAAAAATTCGCGGCGAACTTTCTATGGAGCAACATTTCTCATTCCAATAGCAAATACTTTCATTTCCGGTGAACTTGTAAGGCAGCACGATGCGCTCCGCCCAGCGTATGCCTTTTTGATAAAAAGTCGAATACAGTATGACTATTTTTATTTCAATATTTTGTTTAGACACTATGATATTGGATACGACAATCCATTCCACCGCGGTTTTTCAGAATACCGAAGGTTCGAAGACACACCTTTTGAAAGACCGTATGCACTCGTAGACCCGGAATACGCAAGCATATATGATGATCCCACACCGAAACCAGAACAAGGGATATTTCTCGAGACTCGCTATCAACTCACGAGGAATTTAATTCTGACCAGAGCCTATCTCGATATATTCAAAAATGTGAGTTATAATTTTATAAATCAGCGCGGCTATGTTGAATTAGAATTCCAACCAGTATGGCCAGTGCGTATCAGGTTTTCTCAGAAATATATTCGCAAGTACCTCCCTCGGCCAATTGAATCTACTCTCTCCCACACTATGGAGTCAACACTCAGAGTCTCCTTTTATCTCTCGGGTTTCGATGTACTTCGTATCGAGACACGACTCGGCAATGTTGACCTCACCGCTACTGATGGTGATGACCTTGACCTGACTGGCGGGTATCTTGCCTTCTCGTTTGAACATAATTTTCTGCCTAGTTTTTCTGTGGAAGGAGGATGTGCCCTGTGGTCAACCGACGGTATGAGTCAATGGATTTTCGAAGATGTCGGTATCGATTTTCTCGCCGGGCGTGGAATGAAATACTATGTAGTTGCTTCACAGAAAATTGGATCTCTGTTGGCAAAATTAAAATTTCGGCAGAAGTTCACGGATACTGCCCATACTGGGTTATACAACAATGATGAAATTTATTACCCAGACCTTCCTGGTGCTACAGTGTATGATTTTACTGACCGGGAGAATTCAACTATGATAAATTTACAACTCGACTATCTTTTTTAAGCCCACTGTTCATAAAGTACTATGACTGAGTTTTGATAAAATGGAAATGGCCGTTTTGGGAATAATAGAATTAAAGTTTTTCTAATAAAATTTTGGTTATTCTCTGAGCCGCCCTGCCATCCCAATATCGAGGCCTTCTTTTACGCACAACACCCTGCCTTAATACCTTGAATGCTGTCTTGACTATTTGATCACGATCACTACCAACCAACAGATTCGTGCCTTCCTTGATTGTGATTGGTCTCTCAGTATTACTACGAATTGTTAAACAAGGTATTCTCAAAATTGTTGTCTCTTCTTGAATACCACCAGAATCTGTCAGCACGAGTGTCGCATGAGATATCAAATTAAGAAAATCGAGATAGCCAAGAGGAGGTATTGCCAGTAGTGGGGATTCTTTCCATACTAACTGAGGCAGTGGTACCTTACTAATGTAATGTACTGTTCTCCCGAGTTTATATCGCTCTATGTTCTTTATTGTCCGGGGATGCATCGGGAAAACAACCGGTACTTTTTTTGCAATGGCATTGAGAGCGTACAAAATTCTCCTGAGCGTAACAGGGTCGTCGACATTTGAAGGACGATGCAGAGTAACAACTGCATACTTCTGTATCTTATTGTTCTTTTTGAATTGTAATGTCGTCAGAATTTTCGACTGCTGTGCACATTTCCTATACTGTAATAGTGTATCGATCATGACGTTCCCCGTGAAGAATATTTTATGTTTAGGAATTCCCTCACGCCTTAAATTACTATTTGCATCCTCGCACGTAGTAAAGAGAAAATCCGCGATATGGTCGGTGAGCACACGATTTATTTCTTCAGGCATGGTCCTATCAAAACTCCTCATTCCAGCTTCTACATGAGCAACGCGAGTATTCATTTTTGCAGCAACGAGTGCACATCCAACTGTCGAATTGACATCACCAACGACAATGACGAGATCTGGGTTTTCTTTTGCACAAATTCTCTCAAAAGCAATCATGAGCTTGCCAGTCTGTTCACCATGGGTTCCTGAGCCAATACCAAGAAAAATATCTGGTTTCGGTAATTGTAATTGTCTGAAAAAAATGTCTGACATATCAACATCATAGTGTTGTCCAGTATGGACGATGATAGGTCGGAAGCGGTGTATTTTTTTGAGTTCTTTGTAGACTGAACTAATTTTTATGAAATTAGGCCTTGCTCCAGCGACCAGTAATATTTTTATCCGGTTCTTCATAAATCAGTCATTCTGCAAGATACAATTTTTTTCTTTGAGATTACTTATTAACAATGTGGGTAGCTTTTTTATAAAAATTCTCTGCTGCTTCATGTATTATCTCGGTCAATGTCGGATGAGGATGAATAACGTTCGCTACATCCTCAACGAGTAGACCTTTATCCAAAGCAAGTACTGCCTCGCCTATGAGGCTCGGTGATTCTGCACCTAAAATATGAATACCGAGCAATCTACCTTTTTCATCTCCGATAATTTTAACGAAACCTTCGGTCTCTGCCATTGCCAGTGCTTTACCTGAAGCACGGTATGGGAATCGTCCGATGTTTACATTGTACCCCTGTGCAACTGCTTCTTTCTCTGTAAAGCCGACTGATGAAAGTGGTGGTATAGTAAACACACATGAAGGAATTGGCTGCGATTGCAGTTTCCTTGCGGCTCCGGAGATTATTTCTGCACACACAATACCCTGTCGTGTAGCCTTGTGAGCCAAGAGTGGTGGCCCCACTACATCACCAATTGCAAAAATGTTCTTGATACTTGTTCTAAGTGTATCATCAATAATAATGTATCCTTTTTTATCTGTTGTAATATCGATGTCAATAAATGCATTGTTTATTGGTCGACGTCCAACAGCGATCAATATTTTGTCAAATGTCCTCTGTAACTGTGTATCTGGTGTTTTTATGGCTGCTTCTACTTTACTTTCCTTACGTATATAACCCGTCACTCGAGAATCAACATATATCTCAATGCCTGATTTTTTAAGTATCTTATCGAGATGTTCACACATCTCATGTTCCATACCAGGAAGGATCTGATCCATGATTTCGACGACCGTTACTGTACTTCCCAACCGGCTATAGATGACTGCTATCTCCAATCCTGAAACACCAGCACCGATAATGAGAAAATTTTTAGGTAGTTCCTGTATCTCGAGTGCCTCATCAGTATCGATGACGTGGTGACCATCGAACGTAAACCCTGGTAGTGGTGTAACTTCAGTACCAGTAGCAATGACAATAGTATCTGCTCTACATACTTCTTTTTTCCCATCGTGTTCAATCTCAACTTCATGTTCAGATGATATCCGAGCGCTCCCCTGTTTCCAGTGAATACCATGTTCCTTAAAAAGATACTCTATCCCTGCTCTCAGTCGCTTCACGACCCCTTCTTTCCAGCTTCTTAACGTGTTGATATTACATCCTTCATCAGGTATGGTAAAGCCGAGCCTTTTTGCCTTCTTGAAATTATCAGTCATTTCCGCAGCATAGCTCAATGCCTTGGTCGGAATACATCCCCAGTTAAGACACAATCCGCCAAGATATTTTGATTCTACAACTAATACTTTCTTTCCGAGTTGGGCGAGTCGAATTGCACAGGGATAACCACCAGGCCCTGCACCAATGACGATCACATCATATGTATCATTCATGGGCAATTATAGTGGAATGGTGCAAAAAGTCAACTCACACACCCTACTTTTTTAAGAAGGACTCAAAACTATTCAAACAGTAAAAGAGAAAGTTCGAATGATAATCAAAATTAATTCGTGGTACGAGCAGTTCCACCCAAAATCTGTGCTGCTTAACGAATTTGAAGAGTTTTTCTATCGTGTTATCACTCAATGATTGCGCACTCTCTCTCATGCGACGGCCGATATCGAGTTCAGGAACTAATGCGGTCCGCCACGTTATTTCGTAATCCTTAAGACTGTAGCCACTTTTTAATGTTCTCTGTAGTTTGTCCACTGCAATCTCAGAACACAGGAGACCGTAAAAAATACCACCTCCTGTTGTCGTCTTAACCTGTCCTGCAGCCTCACCGACCGCCAAAATCTTATCTCTCACACTGCGTTCAATTGGACCATATGCAATAGGTTTTTGTTTAATCCTCATTTTATCAAATCGTGACGATGAAAAATGCAACCGCTCTTTGAGCATTCGTTCCAGACCGAGCGTTGCTGCCTTCTCAACAATAACACCAAATCGAGAATGATCATTACTGATGGGAACTACCCAGCCAAATGAGCCAGGCGCGAAACTCTGACTGATATGTATTTCAATGCGCGATGACTGGTTTGGTGAAGAAGATGGCAATTCAACCTGTGATCCATAGAGAAATCCAGGTGGTGTACTCAATCCTAACGATGTATGCAATCCATAATTCACACCAGTAGCGAGAACGACTGCCCGTGCTCGATATTTTTTATCCTTAGACCGTAGTCTATAGTACTGTGACGAATGTTCTATTGTGATGATTTGTTGATGAAGATAGACATCTGCACCACATTTTTGAGCTAATGCTAACAGAGCCCTATCAAAAATTTCGCGACTGACCACATATGCGAAGACATCTGGATGAATGTATTCTAAACGCTGTCCTTGAGGTGAAATAAATACGAAGGAGTCTATTCTCGATAAAATTGACTCACTCGGTAGGTCATAGCGTCTGAATGCCTCTTTGCTAATAACACCAGTACATATCACATTCTTACCGATGTTTTGTTTGGCATCGATGAGGCACACATCAAAACCTTTATCGACAAGCTGGTAAGCAGTATAGGACCCAATAGGTCCAGCACCAATTACTGCAACATCATAATGAGTTTTCATCAGTATCTTTTATTTTTCCTTTCAATATTCTTAATTTCCTACGGCTTTTTTCCCAATTGCCTGTCAGCGTCACTAACATCGAGATAAGGAGCAACTTTAAATCCAGAAGAAAGTTATTTTTTCTGATGTATAGTAT
The DNA here is from genome assembly GCA_001303225.1 of candidate division TA06 bacterium DG_78. Taxonomy (GTDB): domain Bacteria; phylum Hydrothermota; class Tepidihabitantia; order SM23-42; family SM23-42; genus DG-78. The sequence continues at coordinate 5,258 of LJNI01000152.1, forward strand.
ATCGTATTTGAATTTAAGTTTTCGCGGAAGATCACGTGGAGCATATATTTGTGCAAGTCCAGTGAGGCCTGGATAGATTGATATTCTCTCGCGATAACCAGGTATCTGTTCAACTGTCTCTTGACCACCGTTGAGCTCTTTTTCTTGAAACAAGAGTGGTCTGGGACCGACAAAACTCATATCATTGAAAAGAATATTAATGAGTTGTGGTAATTCATCGAGGGCAGTTTTC
>LJNI01000153.1 GCA_001303225.1 candidate division TA06 bacterium DG_78
GTCGTGTTTTTGCCTTGTAAGACCACAGGTATCGGTGCCCTGAATCGCTACTATGGTATCTTCCAGAACGGGGAGATGAAACTGCGTGGCATAGAGCTCAGGAAACATGATACCCCGCCATTTGTAAACGAAGCGCAACGGATGATACTGAACGAGTTAAGTCATGCAAATAATGCTAAAGAGTTCACCAGTCGATTGCCGCAGGCGATTGGAATACTCAAAGCCATGACTCAACGACTACAGGAAGGCAAAGTGCCACTGCAAGATCTCGTTCTCACTAAGGCGGTGTCGCGCCAACTTGATGAGTATTCGGTGATGACGAACTCCGTGGCGGCATTGAAGCAGATGGAGAAGAGAGGTTACAGAGTCGAGCCAGGGGAGTACATACGTTTCGTGATTACTGATGGACGAAGCAGAAACTCTGAGAGAAAGGTTAAGGTCGCGGAGTTCATCCGAGGAGATGAGAAACCTGATTTTGCTGAATACCTGAAGTTGCTTTGCCGTTCTGGTCAGACGATGTTCTTGCCTTTTGGATACACTGAAGAAAAGTTGTTGAAGTTAATCAGAAAAGGCAATTATCCATCAAAATACGTAAAGTCCACATCTATTCCAATAAGTAAAGAACATCGACCTCGTGAGACCGTCGGATATGTGATGCAAAGGAGGTAAAGTAACCTCCTTATAGCACAGGTTTAGATGTCTTTGAGAATAGTTTGCTCACACTTTATATATTGAAAGCAAGTTCATCGAGATTTTGTGGATATTGTAGCGCTCCTCGTGGCGTTCGTCTCATCGCTATTGATAGTTCTCGTAATCATGCCGCCTTTAATCCGTAAGATGAAAGAGGGCGGAATGTTGGGTCCAGATATAAACAAGAAGAATCGTCCTCTGGTCTCCGAGCTTGGTGGAATAGCTGCATTATTCGCATTCTCAATATCTCTATCCTTAGTTGTCGGATTCAAGAAGATTGCAAACTTCACATCAGAACCGCCTTATTTAGCTGCCATAAGTGTGTTTTTCATTGCTGCCATGGTCGGCCTTATTGACGATGTAAGCAATATAAAACAGAGAGTGAAAGCAGTTGCCGCATTATTTGCATCTCTCCCTCTTCTCTTGGTGCACTTTGGTACTGCGGTTATTCACTTACCTTTTGGATTGACGATCAGCTTCGAAGGCTCGTATGTTCTCTATCTGATTTACTGGCTTGTGTTAGTCCCTATCGGTGTCACAGGTCTCGCAAATGCAATGAATATGTCAGCTGGATATAACGGTTTAGAAAGCGGTCAAGTTGCAGTAATTTCGTCAGCTTTGTTTCTAATTTGTATTATCAGAGGAGTACCCGATGTTGCTTCAGTGATATTCGTAGCCTTAATCGGTTGCTCCCTCGGCCTCTATTATTTCAACCGATTCCCTGCGCGAGCATTCGTAGGCGACATAGGTACATTGGGCCTTGGTGCAGCGATGGCCTCAGGAGTTATAATGGGGCATATAGAGTTCTATGGAATAATTGCTATAGCTCCAGCCTTCTACGAGGCAATTGCCACGATCTATTTCGGATTCATAAAAAAAGACATGAGGAGACGTGAAGCTTGCCAAAATCCGATAGTTCATGAGGATGGGTCTCTCAGTCCACCTAAAGGTGCTGAACGTTATACGCTTGCATACTTAATACTCAGTATTAAACCGCTCACGGAGAAGAAGTTAGTAGCAGCTTTGCTGGGATGTTATGCCTTGAGCAGTAGCGTAGCAATCATTCTGAGTGTGGTGTAATGTTAAGTGAGCGGAAAGAGATTAGACGAAAAGGATTACGATTCAGTTTACGCCGAATAATTATTGTGTCGACCCGCTATGGATTATCCTCAAGGAAGTTCCTTATCGGTTTGCAAAGAATGGTTACTTTACTGAAACAGCATAATGTTGTAGGCACGTTCCCGGTCACGGCATTGATAGTAAAACGTCATCCCGAATTGCTAAGTATTTTGGAGGGAATGGAGGTGGCTGTTCATGGTTACAAACACACTGATGTTTCAAAGATGAGTCGTGAATATCAGGAGACAATGCTCAGAGAGGCACTTGATATATTTTCATCACTCGGTCTCAAACCAACTGGTCACAGAGCACCATACTTGAGGCTCAATGAGACAACACTTGACGTTGTTTCACAGATGGGTCTTTTGTATGATAGCAGCGTACCGTCTATGTGGCGGGACGAAGGAGAAAGCAACGAATCAAAATATTTGAAGAATGCATTCTTATCTTACGGCCTTTACAAATCAGGAAACCAACTTCCGGTGATACGCGGACGCTTGGTAATTCTACCTGTAGCAATTCCAGACGATGAAATACTTATCGATAGGTTGAGAATAAATGAGAAACAACTGACCACAACTGTAATTGGTATGGGGAAATCTGCTCTCTCATCTGGGGGGCATTTAGTCTTGCAGTTACATCCTGAAAGGTTCCATTTGTTTCATGAAGCGCTGGAGACTGTGCTAAACTTTGCTCAGGAACACGACGCTTGGATTGCACCACTAAAAGACGTGGCATTATGGTGGCGTGATAGACAAGACACCGAGCCAAGATGGCCAGATAATGCTCCATTTGCAATAAGCATCTCTGGAGACATTGATGCTGTGACGTTGACAGACTTCGGACTAAGAATATTCGGAAGATAATATTATGAAAATCTTGAAGACTCTGGATGCAGGAAGATGGTGTGACTTCTTAAAGGACGTTCCAGAGTCGACAATATTCCAAACCCCGGAAATGAAAAAAGTCTACGATCTCACTAAGAATTATGAGTCAATATTACTCGTATTGGAACAAAATGGAGAGATACATGATCTCTTGTTGGCATCCCTGATAAAAGAAAGTGGCAAACTCAAGGAATCTTTCAGCTCAAGAGCGATTGTGATTGGAGGACCACTTTCTAAGAGCAATGATATAAGACCAATCGTAAAAGCGTATGATGAAATGGCCGCACCCAAAGCGTTGTACACACAGATACGAAATCTATGGGATGTTTCAACATCCCACCAAATATTTGAGGAAATTGGTTATTCATATGAAGAACACCTCAACTACATCCATGATTTAACAAGACCTTTGGAAAAGATTTGGGCGGAATTTTCCGAGGGAAGGAAAAAAGGGATTAAAAAAGCAGAATCAAAAGGAATTAAAATTAAAGAGGGCGAAGAGGAAGATATCGATATCTTCTATGACCTTGTACAAGAAACCTACAAAGGTGCAAAAGTCCCTATCGCTGATAAGACTCTTTTCAAATCTGCTTGGAGAGTGATGAGACCAAAGAACATGATTCGTTTTCTTATGGCAACAATTGGGGATGAAACTTTGGCGGGAAGAATGATTCTCACTTATCATGGTATACTTCACGATTGGTATGCAGGCAGTACTTCGACAGGACGGACTCTGAATGCAAACGAGCTTATTGTATGGTCGGCAATGCAATGGGGTAGTAAAAACGGATTAAGATTGTTCGATTTTGGGGGAGCTGGTAAACCAGGGGAGAAATATGGACCCGGCGAATTCAAACGGCGATTCGGCGGGGAAAAGACTAATTATGGACGGTTCGAAAAAGTGTATCATCCTGTGAAGCACTTGGTTGGAAAAGCTGGATATAAAGTGATTAGGAGGTTCGGCTAGGTGAATCCTAATCGAACGTCATTAAAACCTGTCGATGTTATTTTAAAACGAGTATCAGCCTCTGATAGCTCCACTATTAACGAAATCACAAAATTTGCCACTTCCAATAAATATCCATCACCTTTTCAATCAGGTGCAATGTTCAATGTCTTTGAAAAAACAAAAGGATGCAAACCAATTGCAATAGTTGCTAAAAACACGGATAACAAACTATTAGGATCTATCGTCGCAACGACTTTTATGGATGCTGGAATAATCATTGGCAAACTTGTAAGTCATGTGACATGCCGTGGTGGGCCGCTCTTATCTTCAGACGATGAAAATAATTTTACCGCTCGATTACTTCTAAAAAAGCTCTTAGAAATTACGAAAGATGAAAGTCTGTACACTCGCATCTATCCATTTTTTGACTTACCACAACAATATTCATTGCTTAAGAACATCGGATTTAAACATGAAGATTGGTTGAATTACTTACTAGATTTGACATTGGATGAGGAAAAAATTTGGGATAAAGTTAGTAAGCATCGAAGAAAAGGTATTCGCAAGGCGGAAAAATTAGGTCTTGAAATGGTTGACGTATCAACAAATAGCAATTTACAAACAACATATGATTTACTTCAAGAATCTCATAAATCGGCAAAGATACCTCTTCAAGATAAATCTCTCTTCGATACAATATATCATTATCTTGTGCGTCACAATTTTGCTAAGATGGTTTTAGCTTATCGTGGTGAGAAACCAATCGCATCACGTGTTGTTCTTACTTTCTCTGGGATAATTTATGATTGGTATGCTGGCTCTGCCTCCGTTGAAGAAGGCAGTAACGCAAACGAATACCTTGTTTGGAAAATCATTCAATGGGGTATTCAGTCAGGACACACTCTTTTTGATTTTGGAGGAGCAGGAACACCTGATGAGGAATATGGCCCTCGAGAATTTAAGAGAAGATTCGGTGGCAAGATGGTGAATTACGGACGCTATACTATCGTGCACAAACCAAAGATACTCAAACTCGTTGAAAACCTCTATAATGTTCGGAGGATGGTCTAAGTGCGTATTTTGATTTCAGTAGGACACCCAGCTCATGTTCATTTATTTAGAAATGCTATTGCCAAGTTACGATCCGATGGTCATGATATAGCAGTGGCGGCAGTCAGGAAAGAAAGCACCATTGCTCTGTTGAGACATTATAAAATCGATTACGAGGAATTTGGAATCGACCGCGAAGTCCTCCTTCAAAAAGCATTAGATGTACCTTTGAGAGATTTGAACCTCTTGAGGTTCGCTTCTGACGTCAAACCTGATATAATCGTGAGTACGGGATCACCATACGCAGCCCAGGTTAGTAAAGTGTTGGGAGTTCCTCACATAGCTTTTGGTGATACTGAGATTGCTAGAACTGTTGCCAAATTGATGATACCGTTCACTGATGCGATTTGCACGCCTTCCAGTTTTTATATGGATCTTGGGCAGAAGCATGTTAAGTACAACGGTTATCATGAGATAGCCTATCTGCATCCTAATTACTACAAACCAAATGCATCGATTTTAGATGAAATCGGCATAAAGCAAGGTGAATCTTACTCTATCGTCCGTCTTGCATCTTGGACAAGTAGTCATGATGTTGGGGAAAGTGGTTTCGGATTCAAAACATTCAGAGAGATAATGGACTTCTTAGAATATCTTGAAAAATGGGGCAAAGTTGTTCTCACAACAGAGAGAGTACTACCTTCAAGTTTTGAACGATATGTGTACAAAATACCAACTCATCGTATTCACGATTTACTATACTACGCGAATCTCTATGTTGG
>LJNI01000029.1 GCA_001303225.1 candidate division TA06 bacterium DG_78
TACCATCGCAGGCTCCACAGTGTGTACAATCAGCATAGTAACAATTTTCCGTTGTCAGCTGCTTCTGCGCACGATTGAATTCCTCTTTCAAGAAATCTTTCTTAACGCCGATATCGATAAAGTCCCACGGATAATTATCCTTTGTTTTTAAATAGTGATGTGGGTCAATACCTGTTCTATCGAAAGCCGAGCGCCAGCGAGAAAAATCGAACCCTTCGCGCCACTCTTCGAATCTACCTCCCTGTCTATACACTGATTCAATTACTGGAAAAATCTTTTCATCTGCTTTAGACAAGAATGCTTCAATAAAAGCGCCTTCAGGTGTTTGGTATTTCACTTCTGTCCGGCGTTTTTTTTCTCGTTTAATTCTCTCAATTTTATCATACAATTCGTCAATCGATGCAAATTCAGCGGATTCAAAGGGTGTATGAGGTTTTGGGATAAAGGGGTTCACAGACAATTTAATACTGCCCTTAGGATAGGCTTGCAGAATATTCTGGATCAGAGTATTAATTTCCTCTACATCCTTATCTTTTTCAAAAGGGAGGCCAATCATAAAATACAGTTTCACTTGTTTCCAGCCTAACCGGTACGCCGTATTGATAGAATTAATCAGTGTATCATTTGAAAACGATTTATTCAATCGGCAACGTAACTGTTCACTCCCTGCCTCTGGCGCGAACGTAAGTCCTGTCTTCTTAATCTCTTTCAGGAGCACAGCGAGATTCTCACTAAAGAACTCTCCGCGCATTGCTGGAAGCGAAATGCTTATCATTCTCTTACGTAGTATCTCATTAAGTTTCCTGATTAAATTTAATAAGGCAGGATAGTCGAGGATCGAAAATGATAAGAGAGAAATTTCCTCCCATCCAGTTTGCCTCACACCCCGATCCACAGCCTTCACAATTTCTGTATGTGGACGTATCCTCAGGGGGCGATTTGTATATCCTGCTTGGCAGAACCGACATCCCCAACTGCACCCTCTCATAACCTCGATGGCGAGTCGGTCATGGGTAATATCACAAATTGGTAGAATCGCTGGAGTGGGTATTGTATCCTCGTTCAAGTGTGAAACGACATACTTTTTTATTATCGTATCATGTCCGTGAATGTGGGGAACCCACACTCCTGACAATTTGGCAATCTCCCGTAATCTCTCACCTTTTTTCTCTTTGGGAAAAGTTTTAAGAATGTGGGCAATCCGAGGAACCACATCTTCACCATCACCAATTACAAAAGCATCAAAAACTGATGACAGTGGCGTTGGGTTCAAAGTTGCTGGACCACCAGCCAGAAGAATAGGATGGTCCGTATCCCTCGATGCACTCCGCAGTGGTATGTGCGCTAATTCTAAAATATACAATACTGTGGTGTAGCACAATTCGCTCTGGAGAGAAAAACCAACGAGATCAAAGTCGCCAACTGGCCGCTTTGTCTCCAGCCCATAGAGCGCAGTTTTCGTGTTCTTCAATTTATCTCCAAAGTCGGGCCATGGTGCAAAAATGCGTTCACACTGAATTCCGTCTATTTGATTGAAGAGGTGGTAAATGATTTTTATTCCTAAATTTGACATGCCTATCTCATACACCTCAGGGAATACAATACCGATACGTACCGAAGCATCTGTTTTTATTGTGATGTTGTACTCACCACCAGTGTAGCGTATAGGTTTTTTCACCAAAGGAAGTATATTATCAAGCATATTTATTTAAATACGAAATACGAATCTCGAAATCGGAAACAATATCAAAATTTTAATTTTTAAATTCTAAACCTTAAAAATACGTTAGTTTCGAATAATTTTTTAATTTGAATTCGTTTAGTATTTCGGATTTAGAATTTACCCTAAAGTAGTGCATACCCTCTCTCTAATGCCTTATCATTCAGTGACAGTTGTTCTTCGTCAGCCTTGATAAATCTTTTACGCTGTGCCTTTTTAAGCGTCTCTATTTTGAGCAATCCTGTCTTCTTTGCCATAACACCGAGCATCACCATATTTGCAATCCTACCCTGACCCAATTCTTCGGCAATTGCATTAGCCTCGACCGGGATAGGGGTAATGTCTTTTCTCTTTGGCCTCGATGTAATGAGTGTCTGGTTAAAGAAAAGAAGACCCTGTGGTTTCACTGTTGGTTCAAATCGTGCGAGCGACGGCTCGTTCATTATCACTACTATGTCAGGATTTGCAACAATTGGTGATGCTACAGGTTCAGAGGAAATAACAACTGAGCAGTTTGCTGTACCACCGCGCATCTCAGCACCATAAGAAGGAAAGAATGTTACATGTTTATCTTCGATTAATCCAGCATAGCCCAGAATTATCCCTGAAGACACAACACCCTGTCCGCCAAAGCCTGCAATAATTATCTCTTTTGTCATTTCTCCTCCTTTGAGCGATCACAGAATACTCCTAAGGGATAGTATTGAGCCATCACGTCAGTAATCCATTTCTTCGCCTGAATTGGTGTTTTACCCCACCCAGTTGGACACATCGACAGTATCTCCACCATAGAAAATCCTTTGTTATCTATTTGATTCTTGAACGCAGTCTTTATCGCTTTCTCTGTTTTGATAATATTCTTCGGGGTATCAACTGCACACCTCTCCAGATAATATGGTCCATCGAGACCTGAAAGCAACTCGCATACTTTTATTGGATAACCCTGTTTCTCAATGTCGCGTCCTTGAACCGACGTTGTCGATTTCATCCCGGGTAAGGTAGTTGGCGCGAGCTGACCACCGGTCATACCAAAGATCGCGTTATTGATAAATATTATGGTAATATTTTCATTACGCGCTCCGGCATGGATAATCTCTGCAGTGCCTATTGCGGCAAGATCACCATCGCCCTGGTAACTGAATACAATACAATCGGGTCGTGACCGCTTTATCCCCGTAGAGACTGCAGGACCTCGTCCGTGGGGAGGTTGAATCATATCGCAATTAAAGTATTCATCAGCAAAAACTGAACAGCCAACCGGTGCAATACCAACTGCCCTCTCTCTGATATTTAATGTTACAAGCAGATCACCAATAATACGATGTACAATTCCATGACCACAACCAGGACAATATCTCAGTAGCGTATCAGTCAATCCATCAGGTCTTCCAAAAATCTTCTTCATCTGCCACCTCCGAGTGCCTGTTCAATCTTTGTAAAAACCTCAGGGGGTGTTGGAACACCTCCGCCCGGTCGACCATGAAAATGGATTTTTGAGCGACACTCCGTAGCCAATTTCACATCATCGATCATCTGTCCGCAGCTCATCTCCACAACGAGAAAATTCTCGACTCTCTGCGACATATCACGAAGTACATCAGTAGGAAATGGCCACAGTGTAATGGGCCGTAAAAGACCCACCTTGAGTCCCTTGACTCTCGCCATGCGTACTGCGGCTCCTGACACACGTGAACACGTGCCATAGGCAACAACCACCAAATCCGCATCATCACAATCTATTGCCTCGAAACGTTGCTCATTCTTTTTAATTGCTTCGTACTTTTTGAGGCGCCGCCAGTTCCATTCCTCAAGTTTGCCTGGTTTGAGATCGTATGAACGAACAACCCGACGTTCTCTGTTTTTACAACCAGAAAGTGCCCACTCCTTCTCTGGAAGGCTCTTCGGATCAATTGGTTCGTAAGAAAACTCAACCGGTTCCATCATCTGTCCTAAGAGTCCATCAGCAAGAATTAATGCGGGGTTTCGATATTTTTCGGCAAGTTCAAAAGCAAGCTTAGGAAATTCAAAAAGATCCTGGCCTGAATTTGGTGCCAAGGTTATGGTAAAGTAATCACCATGTCCACCACCCCGTGTTGCCTGATAATAATCTGACTGCGCTGGTGCAATGTTACCGAGTCCTGGACCACCCCTGATCACATTCACGACCAATACTGGCATATCTGCACCTGCTATATAGGATATTCCTTCCTGCATCAAACTTATTCCTGGTGAAGATGAAGATGTCATTGCCCTCTTTCCAGCAGCTGCAGCACCAAAGAGCATATTTATAGCTGCAATTTCACTCTCAGTCTGTATAAAAACGCCGCCGATTGCGTTCATTCTAATAGACATTAATTCTGGAATCTCATTCTGTGGTGTAATCGGATAACCAGCAAAGAACCGACAGCCTGCTGCTATAACACCTTCAACTACGGCATGATTTCCATACATCAATCTTTTTTCTGCCATTACATCTCCTTGTCAAACAACGGCTTAAAAGGACTGATAAAAAGTTGAAACAGAACTTGCAAAAGGCTCCCAGGGTAAAATTCACTGCCCTCTTTGAGCTGTCTTAAACCTTCTCTATCCTTTTTCATTTATATACCTCTATAGCTGGTTCTGGACATACTTTAAAGCAGTAACCACAGCCTATGCATTTTTCCATATCAGTAACCTCAGCAGGATGGTAACCATTCGAATTGATTCTATTAGGCGAGAGGATAAGAATGTCTACAGGACACGCGCTGTCACAACAGAGCCCGCACCCTTTACAAACTTCTTCTAAAATCTTAACTTCGGGCATTCACTCCTCCTTTTTCTCTATACTATAATTCTGTGTGAGAACTCTGAAAAAGTATTCATCGCTCTCAAGATTTCTGGTTTTCTCAGAAATCTCTGAGTATATCTGAAAAGCGATTCTATTGCTTTCTTTATACTCAAGTACCTCAATATGTATTATATCCAATAATCTACGAAAGTCAAGGAAACGCCATGGAATATTAGAACTGCCCGGCTATTTTTGCCGACAATGTGTGTACTGCGCTACCATGTATTGGAATAGTAGATGTATAGTCAAATCGCAAAAACAAAAACATAAAGAAATTCGCATTTATGCTCACACCTGGTAATAGAGAATAGGTAACACCATCTTGATCTGTCTCCTGTTTCATACCACCGAGGTTCAATGTAATGAAAGATTTTGTTGTAAATCTCACAAGTGTTTCAAAATCAACCCTCAATTCAGAATAATCAATCTCTCTGATCCAACCGTAATCATCTCGATCTATGCTATAATTTGTGCTTAATTTCGTGCGTAACATCACTGACCATGGTTTATTCCACTCAAAATAGATATTGTCGGTTATCTCAGTTGGGTAACTCTTATGATTCCTTCGACTCCAAGATGCGATCAAAAATCCTACATATTTTGGCTCATATTCAATCTTTATTTCATCCTTTGTCGTCGGTTTTGAATCAGGCATTGTATAATACGCAAAACCACTTTTACTCATTGTATGTTTTGCCCATATTAAGAAATTCGAAAACGGAGTAAATTGGATCATCCCATAGTAACTGTCTAACCGAGTCATACTCGATAGGAAACCATCTTCGAGAGGTTTCATGACAAAAAATGGCCGTTCATAAGCCCCAGGAAGACTACTTATATATTCATTAAAATTACTGCCAATACCACAGGACAAGTTAACGATACTCAATTTTGTATACCACCTGCCAGGTGCAATATTAAGGTTATTATAAAAATAATACCTCAGGGATATGTCCTGTACGGTATCAATAAAAAAGGTTGTCGCCTGAAAACTGTAGTTTCCAGTATAATAGAAACCGGGAATCACATCCACATTCAATGCACCTCGTATTTCCTCTTCACATTTTTCCTCAGCAGTATTCATGTATATTTGATTATGGCGATAATACACATCACCATAAACCATAAAGGGAAAGGAAAAATTTGTGTGAAGAATATATTCAAGAATTTTATTCTTTTTCTCCTCATTAAAATGTGTAATGATATTACGCACCACAGATGATGTTTTTATTCGTGATTTTAATATGTGAAAATCATAATTTGCATTAACCTGTATTTTCCATTTTTCATAATCGGGAAGGTTATCCTTTCCGACGAGGATATAACCATTAGGCAATTTCGGATGTACGTAGTTGAACTTACCGTGCATATACTGTGCAATATACTGATTCTCCAGCGAATCAACCTGGTATTCTCTTTTAAACATACCTTCTAATTGTACTGACGTAAGTGGCTCGAGACGAGCTATGATCAAACCGCTGTGTCGGAGTGAGCCGTATTTTTTCTCACTCGATTCAAATGTTTCAAATTCTTGCGAAAACCCACGGTACTCTGTATTCACGCTCAATATACTATAATTTGTAATGAGTGAGTAATCTTGCGCCCACGCCTGTTCATCGTTAACCGCTACCTGAGGTATAAACTTGACGCTTGTGTTGCCGGTTCCTGTTTGAAATCTTCCAGAAATGTGAAAAATCTGTTCGTCTTTTATTGAGGAAAATCCTGGTGCAATATTTATGTTGTTATTGATACCGATATTCGGCTGTACTGAATAAAAAATATCTTCTCCTTGACGCTCCACAGATGCATAGTGGATTTCGATTTCACTGAAATCAGAGACGATATCTTCGTTTAAAAAAAGGAGAATGCCTGATGTATAATCAATAATATAATCGATCCCTGAAGTCACCTGTGTTCCATCAACATAAATCTTCTCACTCTTCTTAAGTATTGGTTTATGAGAGAGAAAATAAAATACTGATTGAGAAAGAAATTGAATATCCATAGTATAAATGTGTACTGTTGCATCGTACACTTCATCTGGGAATGGCCGAGATTGTGGGAAAGATAGATATCCGATATTATACTGTATAAATTCAGCGTCGACACGATTATCTCCATTATTGTCGAGCCCGAATTCAGTCAATGGATGTTCCTGACCAGTAGTATCGGTTATTGTCAAAACAAGAGAATTAGGAATTATAGAAGTTCCTATAAAATAAATATTTTCCAATTCATGCCCTGTCACAGAATCGGACTGGAGAACAATCTCCTCGCTATTCGATAAGAGCACTAAGATATCAGAGTTATTACGCGGATCGAGGAAATGAACGGTTCCTCTATTGTAATCAATGAAATAGTCAATACCATTAATGAGTACATCAAAGTCACCGGTAATACCACCGATTGTATATCCGATTCTCGTATCTATTTTATTTGTCCGTGCAATCCGGTCGTCAACAAATAAGGTATCAAAACCCATTGTGATCATCTGTGGTGTCGAGTAAATAGAATAAAAGGTGTTTTTACTGTAATGTGTATCAAACAGTATGAGATTATTTTCACTCTGTCGTCCCGTAAAAAAATCAGTCTGCGGTCGTGATTTCAACTGGCCACCCTGTATTTCCATACTATGAGAAGTATATCGTAATTTAGCATTCCCACCAAATGTGGAAAATGTGGGCACGATGTCGAACTCATAATATTCAGATGTCAAGTAACCACCATTACATCGGTACAAAACATCCTCTTCCAAACCCCGGTAGCCAAATCCGTACATGACCTGTTCTTTGTCAGTATCGTCATAATACAGTGCTAATAATCTATTGCTGCTGTGTTTTCCGATAAGCTTTAAATTGATATTTTCATTACTCGATGACATGTGTGTCTCGGCTATTGAGTGGATCGTTGAATAAAATGCCCTTCCCTGTAACACGATATCTACGTCATTAATCAGATGTGCGTGTGCTCCGACTTCATCGAGATAAAAGATTTTCTCTCTCTTCTCTCCTGGTGGTTTTAATTGTTCGATATGCCAGATTGCTGTTTCTGTATCAAGATACTCAATGGCATATTGGCTTATAACAAAAATGAATTTCGAATCCTGATACACATCAATGAGCGAATCGTACTCTAATCCATTGTTCCGGTTATACACAGTGCGACTCGTCTCAAGCCAATTATAGATAAGGAGACCTTGAACAGTTGCAAAAAATATATTTTCCTCATCAACGGAAATGCCATTGACATTATCGAGCTTGATCTCTCTGAACTCTCTCCAACTATCCGAACCCGGATCAAAAAAGTAGACTGTTCCATCGCTCACCACGAAGAGTGAATCACCAAGATGCGCATAGTCGCTCATCGCATGCGCTGGATATGTCGTCCACTCTTCGGTATCTTTTTTATAAGCAACAAAATGATCCTGTGCAATAAACCAAAATCTGCTTGGTGTATTAATGATGTATGAATAGGCGTACTTCGGCGCAGCCGGAACCGCTTCCATTCTTTCAAATTCACGGTTGTACCGTACAACACCAGAATCTGTTGCACACCAGATATGTTTTTTTTCGGCAACAATATGCCTCACGTGTCCATGAGCAATTTCTTCCCAAGTCTCAATATATTTGTCAAATCGCTTTATACCAAAATCACCTGCCACCCATACATATTCATCATCAAAAGCTACTCCTTCAATGGTGCCCGGTAGATCATAGGTTTGCCAGTCATTGAGCCTGATATCAGCAGAAGCAAGACCACCAGGGGTCGCAACCCAAAGGATGCCCTCATCGAGGCCAATGATGTCAATTTGATTATCAGGTAAACCGTGTGCTTGGGTTATTCTTCCCCATATTTCTGAATGTCGGTCAAATGTATAGATACCGTATGGGGTAGAAAGGAAGATGAATTCTGAGGCATAAATATCGGTAATGCCGTCAAGGATTACTGGTTGATGACCGATCTGTTTTTGGCTAATCGTAATGAGAATTATCAATAGTTCAATCAATTATCATCCAGGATAAAACCAGATGGGATGTCTTCTTGTCTTTCCTCACATGCACGCAATCGCTTCTTCTCTTCAGTTATATAAGAACCTGTCTTTATTCTTTCTTCATCAATGGAGAATACTTCTATCGCTGCTGGTCCTTCTATCGGACAGCGCGATTCGCATAAACCACAGCCCGTACAAATCCTCTCATTGACAAAAGGACGCAAGAGCGTCGTACTTCGAATCGTTTCGTTAAGAGAACTAATAGCATTGTAGGGACAAGCCTCATCACATATGAGGCAGACCTTATCTTGCTCCCAGGCAATGCATCTGTTTCGATCAATGACTGCTGTGCCTATCCTCGCATAGGTTTTTTCCTCAAGTGATAATTTTCTTATTGCTGACGTTGGACATACTTGGCCGCACATATTACAGTTCTTTTCACAACCACCAACCCTCGGTACGAGCCTTGGTGTCCACAAACCATTGATGCCCGCTTCTAAAAAACACGGTTGAAGTCCATTTGTTGGACAAACCTTCATACACTTGCCACAGTGGATACATATATTTAAAAAATCTGATTCGGGGATTGCGCCTGGTGGTCTAAGCAACCTACCATTGAGTTTGGGGTGGAGAAATGTCTTTGCCAACGGCGCTGCGACGAGACCAGTACCACATGCCACAATAAATTGTCTTCTAGTGATATCAAAAGGTCTCCTCGTAACCGTTGGTCGGTATTCGATCGTGCGGTAAGGACACTCATACAGACAACGGAGACAATCGATACACTCTGCTGAATCAATGGTTGCCTCCGTGTACTGTAGTGCGCCGGTTGGACATATTTTTTCACAAATTCCACACTGCTCACAGTGTTCAGCAAAGGTGAATTTAAAAAGTGAAAATTTGGCGAGCGTGGCAAGAAGACCACCGAGCGGGCAGAGATTGCGGCACCAAAATCGGGGCGCGACGATATTGGCTCCAATGATTGCTACAAAAAACAGAAAAGCAATTAACGTCTCTGTATAGAATGCATTATTCAAGGGAATAAAAGCATCCAGGAGATAGGTGACGACCGGATATGCAATTAAAGTCAACGATCGCTCGACGATGACGAGTGGATCAAAGAAGTGTACAAAAGAACTCCCAGCGAGAGCGGCAATAGTGAGAAATAAAAGAATAAGATACTTACCATTTTTCACGGATAGTGAGATTTTATACTGCTTAACAGCATGCGTATCGAAGATATCAATTATTGAACCAAGAGGACAGATAAAACCACAGAAAAACCGGCCAAAAATAAGTGAACCGATGATGAGGAAAATACTCAGGAGTGCTGCAGTAACAATAGTTCTCTCGCTGATGCTAAGAATGATAAAAATCAGCGGATCAAATTTGAAAAAGAGATTTTGAAATGTTATATCCAAACCATACCTGGTCTGGACAAAGAAAAAGATAAACAAAAGCAGAAAAGATATCTGAATAATCCATCTGAGCATACGATGTCGCTTTGTTTTTGAGATTGCCATCTGTAATGAGTATTACTAATGTACGACGATCAAACGTCGATCTCAGTGATTCTCATTTTGCTTGTATCAATCTCACCGAGTCCGAGTTCTGAAGCAGCAACAATATATTTCACACTACTGCCGGTCCACGATTTATTATACCACTGGGTAACACCAACGCAGTAAGAATCAACCGCAACCGGGTCTGTACCAGTTATCACTGTGTTCAGTTTGACACTCTTGCCTGGACCGCCAGGACCACCGGTCGTGAGTACCCTCGTTGCGTCGACTATCGTCACGTCGGGTTTCATCACCGTGCCTAATTCAGCAATTGCTCGGTGTAGATTGACACGATGGAGAGCACCACGATCCCAGACAAGACCCATCAAACTCTTTATACCCAAACTGACACCAGTAGCTGAATGAGATTTAGCAGTAGGAAGGTTTATAAAGGTATCAGCCGTTTGTAGTATTTTTGCAATCTTCACCGAATGCAGTTCGGAACCTTGAGGAATCTGCACTTCGCCAAACTGCCTCTCTTTGGTGAGAGTCAGGAGATTCACTCTGTCTTTATCGATTATTGCTTCTTCGATCTTGCTTTCTTCAACGCAGAGTTGCGGATTCTGAATCGTATGGTCGAGGAGAATAATTTTCGATGCTCCGGCATCCAGACAGAGTTCAACTACCTGTTTTACGATTTCTGGACTTGTCGTTGCACCACAATCAATGTTTGCAGCGAATGAGATATTCGGTTTAATACAGACTTTATCTCCGTGCTTAACGAATTTATTAACACCACCGATTGCATCGAGTGCTGTTTTGACTAAGTTCGGTGATTCGCCACGTGCAACCCCAATGAGTGGACCGCTGGCCCCTTCAGTCGTGGTGAAGAGTGTTTTCGGCAGCAACGAGGCGACAACGACTCCCGCACCCATTTTAAGAAAATCTCTGCGTGTTATCATCGCGATCCTCCTAATCACTCTCTGTAGTATCCCTTATTGCATTTGATACATTGAGGCAAAAAAGTTTTGCTACATTTAAACCAACTGGAGTCTTTTCGTCTTTGATCGTAACCCAGACATAAAATCTATCATCCCAGAAATCTATTTTATAGTCAAAGAGCAAAGTCTCATCAATCCTCGCCTCGACCCCTGCATTGTTATCAGTCCACGGTGTTTCAGTACCAATGCCCACTGCATCATAGACATCTTTTGCATTTGTCGTATCACCCATATCGAAAATTCTCAATCGGATTTCTCGTGTTGCGTCAGCAACATTACCTTGATACCACTGGCGTGCAAATTTCACAAACCCATGGTCAATGAATACCTGACCTTCTCCATTAATGAGGTCAGTTAACTGTTCATCATTTTCAGCGACATCCATTTCTCCTTTTCTCGTCCAGCCACTTATTTCATTATCAAGCGGTAACAGCTCAATGACATCTTTAGGCTCGGTTGGGTTTATGCCTTCCTCGTTAGGACAGGAAAAGAATAAAAATATGAATATAAGTATTAATAATTTTTTCACAATATCTCCTAATGTAGTACAACTATTTTTTTAATCGTAGTTTTACCATTATGGTCGAGTCTTGTGAGATATGTGCCGGAAGACAAATTTTCACTTATGTGTAACGGTATTCTATGTGTACCATTAGC
This sequence comes from candidate division TA06 bacterium DG_78, assembly GCA_001303225.1. Taxonomy (GTDB): domain Bacteria; phylum Hydrothermota; class Tepidihabitantia; order SM23-42; family SM23-42; genus DG-78. The sequence goes on from LJNI01000029.1 coordinate 11,699, forward strand.
GAGTTCCCCTGAATAGATTCGTATCACGGTTCGCCCTACTGTATCAACGAGATCGAGGTGGACCATGGATGTTTGAACAAGGAAAAGAATAATCATCGTGTTCCTATAGAAGGGATTCGGTTGAATCTTCAAGATACTATCTTCTGGTATTACTTTTTTTAACTCTCCAGCGTGCGGATTATTTATCTCAATGAGGTTGATGTCGGTCGTACCGAGGTTGTATGGAGGTTGAGTAGCAGTTATGATGTGAGGAGCATTATACTGATAGAGACCATGATTCGCACGTTCTTCATTGATGAGATTTTGTCCCTGGTAATCACAGGCGACAGAGTCAAAACTCATCAGTACCATTTTAGGATTAAAGTTAGGCGAACCACCTGGGCCACCACTATAACAGCCGATCAGTGCATCAACGATGAAAATGCTCTGCTTGTTGTTTGGTGTTATAACATCACGAATCTGCTGATTGAGTGAAGGAATATAGGGATTACATTGACCGCCATGCAATGAACCAGGGTTATGTATTGAACCGTAATTATTTTTCATTGTGAGCGTAATTTGAGCAATGCTGTGGTCTTTTATTACTGCCGCATTGATAATATAATCACAGAGTACAGTCATAATACTACTCGGATTGCTCGACACACCATGCACATTGAATTCGAGTGCATCGTAGCCCACTCCTGAATGATTGGTGCCAAAACAACGTACAGTATCCGGATCATCACCATCATAGATTGTGTAACCACCATTGCCCATTAAGAGACTATCATAGTTATCCCAAATAATTACATTATTTCTCACGTAAGGAATACCGCTGAACTGCATCTGCGTGAGACTAGTTACGAGGCAATTTACAAATTCGCGGTGTGTTGTAATTTGACACAAACAGTTAACCTTAATACCAATTACACTCGCTTCATGAATTCCAGGGAATACTGACTTCCATGCCTCACCAACGTCACCGATACCGGTCAATGCCTTGATCGATTCATCCACCATTATCTGAACAACCGATTCATTAATGGTACTCCCAGATGTAGCATTTTCGTGAAAGCATTGTACTACGTCGCTGGCGCGCGACCCACTGCTATTCGTAAAATTGAACCTCGGTTTTACAATCAACCCCACCGTGCCGAGTCCAAGATACCTCAAAAACTCACGTCTTGATAACTCCTTCATACGTCACCCCGTATTATTATAACCAAAGAAGATTTAAGTGTCAAGGAGTTTTAGTGAGATTTCTGAAAAACAAGAAATCTTGAGAGCGATGAATACTTTTTCAGAACTCTCTTATACACGAGAAAAATATTGACATATATTAATTTTAGTTTATAATTTCGTATGTTCATTTTTTTATTGTATTTTGTTTCGCAATTCAGCACCCAATACCAAAACTTTGTGCATTCACCACAGAGTGATTCTATTCTTAACCACCTCACGAGGGGCGAGTGTCATATTTCAGACTTTACAGATGATCCGGTCATATTGTGGTTTTGGCGTACTCATTCTGGCGATCCTGACGCTGATTCACTCTTGAGCAAAATTCCAATGCGAAAAAATTTCTATCTCTCGGCTGTATTACGATGGGAAGCACGTGAGGCGCGTAATTACGAAACAGCATCGAGCAAACTGCTACTCGCCACGCACTTCGATCATTCGGTTATAGAAAATTTTCTATCACTTATTGTTTTGGCAATCAAATATCGCAAAATAGACCATTTTGAGACAGCAATTTCAATCCCTATCTTTACAAACTTTCGAAATCAAGTTTTTATTGTTACGAACTTCGTACTCCTTCTCTTTTTTGCAATAATAATGTCTGGCGGTATTTACATCTTGGTCAAAACGGTTTATTACCTACCGGTTCTGAGCCACCGAATCGATCCTCAAGGACATAACAAGATCAAAGGACTCATCCCTTTTCTTCTTCTTTTGACACCGGTCATTGTATTCCGCAACCTATACCTTATAATCATCTGTTATTCACTCCTATTGGCTTTCGTGTTGAGTACGAGAGAAAAGAATTGGCTGAGGGTCCACATTATTGTCTTTTTGCTCTTTTCGCTTGCACCGCTCCCCTTAGGTCATTTTATTAGCTTCTTGCAACATCGTAACAGAAGTTTTCAACTGTATGAAATGGTGAATTACGACTCTGACAATATGGTCAGCGCGACTACTGATAAAGAAAAAGAACTGCTCGCCTATGCCCTGAGGCAACACGGGAAGATTGAAGAAGCATTACTCCTCTATGAAGATTTATACAACAGAAATTATCGCAACGCTGCCGTGTTAAACAATCTTGCAAACATCTATTTCCACATAGATAGATTTGACCTTGCCGAAACGTTATACCGTAATGCAATACATTCACAGGACCATGGTGAAATATATTTCAATCTCGGCCTTTTGAAATTGAAGAATATCGAATACTCAGAATCTTCATACTTTATGGAAGAAGCTAAAAAAAGAAATTTTTCGAGCTTGAGTAAAGATCCGATTGATATTGAACCAGTAAATGATGATTTTTTACAAATTACTATGTCCGAGACATCAACATATTCTGGAATTATCAAACGTATCTATTTTCTTCCGATTTTGATTATTTTTCTGATCACCTTTTTACCAGTACCATTTGAGCCTCCCTTCCACTGTAACACATGTGGCCAACCGATCTGCGAAGAATGTTTAAAAAAAATAGACACAGAAATTATTTGTAACGACTGCTTTACAAAATTTAAATCAGCAAAATCAGGTGAGATGGAAAATTCACTCCGTGCAATGGTGATGCGACAAAGACTGCGATTAGATAAATTTATAACGTACTTGCTCAATATAGTAATCCCCGGCGCAGGTTTGATATATCAGGGCAAAAATTTTGTAGGTCTCATTTTTGTATTTTTTGTTATGCTCGGTTATGCTCCGCTAATCTTCTCACATCTCTTCATTAGACCTGTTGGATGGGTATCTCTCTCACTTAATCCTATTTTTATAATCATTGCTCTTTTCATTGCCGCACTTTCTTATATCTATTCCTTTGCCTACATCAGGAGGATCTATGCCAGTCGAAGGTGATCTTAAAAGTCTTAATCTCGCTAGTGTCTTGCAACTGATTGCCCAAGAACGTCTCACTGGTGTATTCAAGATAAAAAGGAGAAATGAAATTGTCGACGTGGGATTTTTAGATGGCATGGTTACCGGTGCATTTTACGAGCGCGGAGAAGAGTTCGAAAGACTTGAAACCTACCTCGTTAAATCTGGCATTATTGGCCAAAATGTGTATCAAATGGTTCTGCAAATACACCGGCAGACAAAACGACCCGTAATGAATATTATCTTAGAGGATAAATATTTAACTGTCGAAGAGGTTGAGAAAATCATAAAATTTAAAATACAAGAAGTTTTCGATCAAATATTTACCTGGCAGGAAGGAGAATTCAAATTTGAACAAGGTGCGGTCATTTACCCCAAGAGTCTTATAAAAATAAGAATGGCAACTGAAGGTCTGATATTAGAGGCAGCGCGACACTTTGATGAATGGCCCCGTATTACGAAAACTATTTCTTCAGGAGAGCTGGTCTACAAGAAGGTTGAACGACCAGAGTTAAAATTGCGACCAGCAGATGATGAGAAGCGTGTGCTAGCACTCATTGATGGTCATCGTAGTGTCAATGACCTCGTTGAAATTTCTGGACTCGGAAAATTCCATACCTATTCCTGTCTGTATCACTTACTCTCAACGGGGCAGATAGAAGTTGCGTACGCGAAGCCACACGCGGAGAAAGAGGTCAGGCCAAAAAAGCAATTTTCTTTTAAAGCAATAACGACTCCTTTAATTATTGGTGTTACAGTACTTGTGTTAGTTTTTGAAGTTTTACTCGGTAACTATATCAACAATCACAATATCATATCAATCGATATCGTCGATGAACAAATCTATCGAACTGATTATACTCAGTACCAAAAGATTTATTTTTACAGACATAACCGCACGCCCGTCAGAGAGTACGTCGAAAACATCTTCTATCCGTAAACTGTAATTATTAAGTTGTGGGTTTAAAGTGTTGGTCTTTTACCTCGTAGGTAAATTGACTAAAACTATATAGCTGCATGAGTTCCTCATATGAAAATGATACATTACACTTTGGGCATATATAATACCCATCATTTGTGAGAGTAAGATCAATATACTTCGAGGTGAACATACAGATTGGGCAGAGAACCCTATCGATTTTTGCCATACAAAATTATATACATCAAGAAAGGGTTGTCAATCACCAGTAAACACCTTCAGTCTTCCATTTTTAATGGAGCACCATGACATCGCCCTGGTGTTATTGTAACACAAAAATTGGCCCCTGTTATCGATGCCGGCCAGACCGCATCGACAACCGACCTTGGTAGCATAATTAATCACCTGTCTTCCTGCTACAGAGGCTGGGTGGCGCGCCATCAGTGTGACCGCGCGGAAGGCTAACATATGTCGCATGATTTCTTCACCATGACCAGTAACACTCACACCACCATTTTTGTCGACATACGTGCCTGCTCCAATAACTGGTGTATCACCAACGCGTCCAGGAAGTCTCATCGTGATTCCGCCACTCGATGTTGCAACGGCAATGCATCCATTCATATCGAGAGCCACCACACCTATGGTTCCGTAGAAGTGGACAAGTTCTCTATGTCTTTGGAAATAGGAGTTCTTCGGTTGTTTCCGTCTGTTTTCCCACACCCGCATTTTTCCTCGTGTCTTTGGATTATAGTATTTCACCCCCATCAACCTGGCAAATTTTATTGCGCCATCAGCACAGAGCAGAAGATGATCGGTTTTCTCCATAACGAGGCGTGCAACGTGGATTGGATTGCGTACATTTCGTATTGCTGCTACTGCACCATAGTGCAGGTTGCTCGTCATGAGCGAAGCGTCCATTTCCACATCACCGATCAGATTACATGATGAACCTGTCCCTGCATTAAATATTGTAGTATCTTCAAGTATCATTGCTGCTTTCTCAACTGCATCGAGGCTCGACCCACCCTGTGCCAGCATACCATACCCGATGCTTATTGCTTCTATGAGACCTTTTCTTCTTCTCATGGCATAGCTAATGCCTCCAGCTCCTCCATGAGCAATAATTGCGTAATTGATTCTTTTCATCGTTGCCGTGCTATTTTCCCTATTTTTTTAAACGAACCATCCTTGAGTAAAACAAAGTAGACACCAGAACCAACATCTC
>LJNI01000154.1 GCA_001303225.1 candidate division TA06 bacterium DG_78
CACACTATGAAAAATAAATATTGTCTTGTATTCTTAAAATAAATCTAATTCGTATTTCGATAGAGCCTCACCCATTACGGTGTAACCATCGTCTCAACAATAAATGCACCGTGATAACCCTGTCTCAGCATCCTGTTCTTGAGGGTCTCAGCATCTTCATAGGTCAAGCAGTCTCCCACGCGCACCTTATAGTATGGCGCAACATAGTCAACATAAACACGTTCGGTCAGCACCGAACTCGCATCACTGGCTACTCTATTGGCATTCTTTTCAGTCGAAGACGCAAAAATCTGGATCCGAAAACCAAACACCCTGAGCGGCGAAGGAGTTAGTGCTGGTGGCGGTGCAGGAGGAACATACGGTTCCTCAATCACTGGTGGCGGTGCTTCTTCTACTGGCGGTGGTACACTCGGCTCTTCAATAACAGAAACGGGTTCTTCAATGACTGGCATAGGTTCTTCTTCAATTGGTGGTGGAACAACTGCAATTTCTTCAGGTTCTGTTACTTCTTCTTCAGGATACACGGGTTCTTCTATCACGTATCCTTCTTCCTCGCCAAAAACAATAACTTCCTCGAGTCCCTCGGTTTCAACTGTTGTTTTCTTTGGTGCGCACAAAACAAAAAATATGATGCACCCGATTAATAGTATTTTTTTCATCCTACCTCCTTTTTTCAAAAAATCAATCACTTAAGTAGCGTTTTTAAATCTTGAACTCTATCTTTCTTACAAACTAACACACCTCGCGGGCCGACGACAACAACAACTCCCCTTAGTCCGTATGCCTTCAGCGGAATACCATAAGTATACATAATTGAGTCAGCGATTTCAACCCCTTGAGCATTGCCAATGAGAACATTTCTATTTTTGTCTTTTTTGAAATACCGTTCAAGCGCCAGCCATGAACCTACATCATCCCACTGGAAATTGCCTTTCACGACACACAATGTATCAGTTTTCTCCATAACGCCATAATCAATTGAAATATCCGGAATGTACTGGAAATACTTTTTCTTTTTTGTCTGCATATACCGTATCACACCATGATACACGTCTGGGATGAATCGTTCTATTTGGTCAAGAATGTCACGAATACGGAAAGTGAATATACCACTATTCCATAAGTACTTCTTTGATTTGAGGTACTGTTTTGCCTTACGTAATGAAGGTTTTTCAGTGAAATCTCCTCCACCGAATGCACTGAGCCCGCGGTGAGCACCAATTTTTTTCCCGGTCTTAATATAACCATATCCTGTTTCCGGACGAACTGGTCTTATACCATAGGTAACAAGATACCCCTGCGCAGCACATTTCTGCCCAAACTTCAAAGCAGCGATAAAGTTTTTATCTGTACTTATAAGATGATCCGCGGGCATAACATGTATCACACCATCACCGTAATTGCGTTCTAAAATCTTTGCTGCGAGACAAATTGCTGGTGCTGTATTACGTCGCATTGGTTCTATAATAACTCGCTCTCGGCCGACAAATTTGTGGGTGATACCTTTTAGTTCTTCAGGGATAATAAATATCCGCTCATTTTTTCTAAAATAACGTTTGATCCTATCCACGGTTTGTATGATAAGCGGTTTGTTGTTAAAGATGGACAAAAATTGTTTCGGTATGTTTGGTTGACTCATTGGCCAGAAACGTTTACCACGACCACCAGCTAAGATTACTGCAAACTTTTTAATTTGCTACCCCCTTAAGTTTAAATAAAATACTACCAAAATTCATTTTTGTTTTAATTTGCACAGGGTATCGCAAGTCATCGTCAGAATACCATATCTGCATACCACCCTTACTCGAAAACATTCCTTTTTCTTCTGTTCGTGGTTCAACCAAGATTGTATTGAAATTCCCAATTGATGTTTTAATGGTTTCTTTTTTTGACACGAAGCAATTTACTTCATAATTTTCTTTTGATTCATGGATATGAAGGTTTATTGTGTCACCGATGGTCAGTGGGACTGTTCGAAGATAATACCAAAAGGTGAGTATATCCCTCGATTCTTCCAACAGCTCAAGGTTTATAGAATCATCATACACTACGGATAAATCATCATGATAAAAGTAGATTTCTGAGTGATTACGAAAATCACCCTCATTCACTCTTTTCTCATAAAAAAGTGGTAATAGATCATATCTTCTTGCATATACCTGTATTGTATCATTCAGTGAAAAAAGAAACCTGAGATTTTGATTGGAAGAAAGAATCGAAGACAGAAAATAGCAATCCGTATTATTGTACGTAATCGTGTCTTGTATTTCTAAGGTCATTGAACCCAAATGGAGAAAGCTGAATGTGGCGGTATACTCAAGCCGCTCCCCAACCGAGAAACAAATGAGAAAGAGGAGAAACATCACATCACGAGATTGTTCAATCTTTCGATTCTTTGATTAAGTGGCGGATGCGTGGCAAAAAGTCCAGCAACGTCGAGCCGATCTTTTCCAAAGGGACTGGCGATAAAGAGATGAGCATTTGATTGAGAAGCGCTTTTTAGTGGCTGATGGTTGTCGCGCAGTTTTGCGAGTGCCTGGGCGAGACCATGAGGATAGCGTGTAATATATGCACCAGAAGCATCAGCGAGATACTCGCGTTGTCTCGAAATTGCGGCTCTGATGAGTGCGACAAATATTGGAGCAATTATTGCCAACACGAGACCAACGATGAGGAGTATCAGACCCGCTTGGCCACCACCGCGGCGGCTGGATTTTCGTCTTCCTCCCCAGAAAAGAGAACGGAGGAAAAAATCCCGCAGGAGTATAATAAGACCTCCGATTGCTGCGACAACAGTCATAAGCAGTATATCATAATTTCTGATATGGGCAATCTCATGAGCAACTACGCCTTGGAGTTCTTGTCTATTCAACGTTTCTAAGAGCCCAGTGGTGACGGCGATCGAAGCGTGTTGGGGATTCCTTCCAGTGGCAAATGCATTCAGTGCTGGCGTTGGAGTAATATAAACCTTTGGTTTAGGAATTCCGGCAGCAATCGATACCTCTTCAACCACATTATACAACATCTTAAATTCATCAGGGTCAGCAGGAACAGAACCAGTCGATGACAGGGCAATTTTATCGGAATTGTAGTACAGTATAATGTTGTAAAGAATAATAAAAACCGCAAAAAATATATAGCCAACGGTTCCCCAATGGGTGACTTGTATAATAATATATCCAAGCACTCCAAGAAAAATACTGGTGACTATAATAAAGAGTACTGTTTTTCGCTTATTGACATCAATAAGGTCGTATAATGTTTCACGCATTAAAATTTGACCTTAACAGCTTCTCTCTCCTCGGTTGGTGCCTCAAAAAATTCTCGAGCTTTGAAGTTAAACATTGAAGCGATCATAGTCTGAGGGAATTTTTGGATTGTTGCATTATAGTCCATCACAACATCATTGTAGAATTGACGAGCAAAAGAAATCTTATTCTCGGTGGCAGTCAATTCCTCTTGGAGCTTTAGGAAGTTTTCGTTTGCCTTTAATTGAGGATAATTTTCGGCTACGGCGAAAAGCGTCTTTAAGGTTGATGTCAACATATTATTCGCCTCAGCAGCCTCTTTTGGGCTCGTAGCACCCATTGCCCTCGAACGCAATTCCGCGACCTTCTCTAAAACCTCTTTCTCATGAGCCGCATATCCCTTTACTGTCTCAACGAGATTCGGAATCAAATCGTATCGTCTTTTCAATTGAACATCAATCTGCGCCCATCCATTGTTTACTCTCATTCTCTTAACGACGAGTCTATTGTATATCGCAATAACTATTATCACGAGAAGGATAATTATAATTAATAAAAGTATCATTTTACCTCCGTGTAATATTTTATATAAATATCAGTATTTGTCAAGAAAAATATTTGAGAGCACTGAAAAAGTATTCATCGTTCTCAAGGTTTCTGGTTTTTTCAGAAATCTCCAAATCGGGTCTTGACATAATAAGAATAATGTGTAATATTTTTTTATGATTATATTGTTTCTTTTAGGCCAAATAATTTCGTCCACGAAAACAGATAATGTACTCATTACAAATATCCCACCTATTGATAGGGGTGCTGTTATTGAAGATGTGAATAAAGATAAGTACGACCACATCATTAGATATTATTGCCAATTATATGGAATAGATGTGGAGCTTGTTAAGCTTATTATTGAAAAAGAATCAAATTTTAATCCACGGGCAGTTTCAATACGAGGTGCAATTGGCCTCATGCAACTGATGCCAGAAACCGCGAGGCTCCTCGGTGTGAAAAATTTGTATGATCCATGGGAAAATATTCATGGGGGCGTCAAATATTTGAAAAAACTTTCTGATATGTTTGCTGGTGACGTAGAATTAATGCTTGCTGCATATCATGCTGGACCAGGTCTTGTTAAAAAATTAAACCGTGTACCGGCAATATCTACAACCGTAGCATATGTTAATACTATCATATCACGGTATGAACCAGCTCGACAAACAAAACCGATCTATTTTACACTCACTGAGGATGGCACTCCATTTCTCACAAATTTGCCTCGGAGCAATTGAAGAGACCACAAGCAATTAAATAGTCTTTACTAAATTTTGAAATAAATGATTACAGCCGCGAGTAGTAATGTCATCATTGTGATGAAAAAACCCTTCATGAATATTGTCGTATCAAACTTAAATAGAATCCGATGTTCTCCAGCCTCTATAGGAACTGCCCTAAGTGCATAATCAGCACAATATAGCTTTTTCTCCTTTCCATTGACATACACATTCCACTCGGGATAAAAAATCTCTGAGAGGAAGAGCAAACCAGGCTTTTCTGTCTCCACCTCAATGGATATTTCTTCTGGCTGATGTTTCACAACACGCACCACATGTGCAGAATCCTCACCGTTTAGTACAATTGGAGGTTTTTCTTCAAGGATCAAAATATTCTGATAATTGAATGTATCTTGTGAAAGCATGTTGAGCACTTCTTCTTTTTCATCAACAACATAAAAGTTGTAAAACATCTTTGCCCGTGGTAAATAGCTTGAATTTAAATCTAATCCTGCCCTGTTGTTTTTTATCGTAATTTTATACTTAACATTTAAGAGAGCTAATTTTTTCTCGCCAGGGATGTTAAAATATTCGAACCTTTCTAAACGCAACGGTTCGTATCCCTCAATCAATTCTACATGATCGAGGTTTCCCTGATTTCTCCTGAGCAGCATATACGAACCAGCCCTCGCATTGATGCGGAAAGGTTCCCTGTCTCTCTCTTTTTTCAACTGTTGTAGATAATACTTTGGGAAATAGAAATATTTATCAGGGCTTACAGATCGTGCATTAAATTGGTGCCCAAAAATATAGAGGTCGCAAAAGATTATACCCACGAACAGAAGAAAAGTCACATGGTTTGGTAATTTCTTCTTCGTCTTTAAATAGATCAGAAATACGCCTAATGCCAAAAAGAGAATGTAGAGATGGAATTGATT
>LJNI01000155.1 GCA_001303225.1 candidate division TA06 bacterium DG_78
TCTATGATGTGAGTGGACGGCTCGTGAAGACGCTCGTTCAGGCAGAGCAGAGTGCTGGTGTCTACAATCTGGTGTGGAATGGTTATGACAATAACAATCAGCGAGTTGCGCCTGGTGTCTACTTTACGAAGCTCGCTTCAGGAGACTTTGTTTCGGTCAAAAAACTCATTCTCATAAAATAATCTTTCCGAGAAATCACAGTACATGAGGCCTTCGGCATTTTGCCGAAGGCCTCAGTATTTCACACCATTTTTTATTTGTAACGCTTTTGTAGCACCTTCCCATTATAATAACCATAGAATCTACATACCTTAAGAGCCCACAGGGCTTTTTAAAATTTAGGGTTTCAGGCAAGAAACGAGGAGGAGATAATGAATAGACGTTTCATCAAAATAGCTGTTGTGGGGTGTGCGTTATTTTTTGCCTTTACACAGCCTACTATCGCCCAGCACACTGCTGGAAGCAGAGAGATTCATTATACTGCGCAGTTCTCCCCTGATAGATTGAGTTTTGGAAAACTCGATGGATACGACGTCATATACATGAAAGATGCTGCTGTCTTTTCTGAGCTCGGTAAACCAGTAGTACCAGTGGTGAATCTGAAAATAGCACTGCCTACAGGAACCGAGGTTGTGGCGGTCGAGGCAAAGTCCTTGAGCTCATCTCAGATTCCAGGTGAATACTATGTAATGCCAGGCCAACCACCTCTACCATTTGCAGAGTTGCATGAATCACCACGGTATCCTGAACCAACGACATCGAGTGCAGAAGCATTATTAGCCAAACCTATTTCTCAGTTGACGGTAGCTCCTGATCAAGGTATCTACGACTCGCGCATCGCCTTCCCATACACTGTGGCACGATATGTATCCCAGGGTGATCTCGCAGGTCAGGAGATTGCAGAGGTTGCAGTCTATCCTCTGCAGTATATTCCACACGATAAAAAATTGATACTACACACGCGCGTGGAATTGGTCGTAAAGTACCGTCTAGCCACAGGACAAGAGGGTGCTGAGCGCTATGTCATATTTACTGAGAGACAACGTCAGGTGTATGAAGATATGGTAACGACCATGGTCATCAATCCCTCAGATGTAGTTCTCAATCCGGCAATGAGAGAGATGTCGCGTGCACTACCTGCAGGAGAATATGACCACGTTATTATTACCTCGAGCACCTATGAACCGGATTTTCAACCGCTTGTTGAGTGGCATACGAAAAAAGGCGTAAAAGATACTGTGGTCACAACAAGTTGGATATATGCAAACTATACTGGTCCTGGTGACACCCTCAAAATTCGGCAATTTGTCATTGATGCTGCGGGAACATGGGGAACGATGTATTTTCTCATGGGTGGTGAAAACACTATTGTGCCATTTGCGTATCGAGCGTATTATGATCAGAACACACCGAGCGACCAATACTATTCTGATTATGATGACGATTGGATTAATGAAGTTTTTGTGGGTAGAGTTTCTATTGATGCCTCTGCTCAGGTGAATACTTTTGTAAATAAAGTATTGAAATACGAAATAGACCCTCCATTAACTGGATATCCAGTGGATGTCTTACTCATTGGCATGGATGCTGATGAAGCAACACCATTAGAGAACGTAAAGGAAACGATTGCGGGTTGGATACCTGGACACTTCACCATAACCAAAGTCTATGACAGCCATACAGGTAATCACAAAACAGCTGCGATTACTGCGCTCAATGCTGGTCAAAACCTCGTGAACCACGCAGACCACTCGAGTGAGACCGTAATGGGCGTGGGTGATTTTCATCATGGTTGGTATCTTTCTCGGTCTGACATAAATAATTTGGTTAATAACGACAAGATGTCGGTCGTTGTTTCGCTCGGCTGTGATCCAAACAGTATGGATTATAGTGACTGTATTGCAGAACGTTGGGTTATTTTTAATGATTATCAAGCAGGTGTCGCATTCACTGGTAACACGAGACACGGCTACTATTATAGTGGTCAGCCATCATCGTTGTCAGGAATACTCGACAAAAAGTGGTGGCAGGGTCTGTTTGTCTATGATCAAGATAATCTCGGCAAAGCCCTCGTCTACAGTAAACATAATTTCGGTCATTCCCAGGCAATTAACAAGCATTGTGAATGGACCTTTAACCTTCTCGGTGAACCAGCAATGCCGATCTGGACTGATACACCACAGGTCCTTGACGTTACACACCCTGCTAAGATCTACAAAGGAATGATACGTCATTTTAAGGTTACTGCCACCTCTGGTGGAAGCCCGGTAGAGAGTTCCTATGTCTGTCTCTTAAAAGAAGATGAAATTTATAAGAGAGGGTACACTGATGTGGCGGGAGAGGTAACACTCACTATCTTTCCAGCTACGGTTGGAACACTCTATGTGACAGTGACAAAACATAACTACCTTCCCTACCAAGGAGAGACAATAGTAAAATCAGGCGGTCTTGTTCAGTATCCTGATAGTGTTTTTGTAATGCCAGATACTGGTGTGGTTCAGATTGATTCGATCATACCAAAACCATAATTATGGATAATCAAAATAATCGAGAATTTTTTTCTCTCATCTCAGGTACAAACCTCTTTTTTAGGGTAGTACCCCTTACAAAAAAGAGAGTTTTGGTCTCTCCTTTTGCCTGAGACTAACGGGGCCTTCAGCTTTCCGTCGTATCCAAGCCGAAGGCCCCTCATATGGGGTAGGTCTTGAAATTTAAAACCCCACAGGTATCTTGACACAGGCTGAAATTTATTTATAATTACTTTTGATGAAAACCATCATGGGAGAATCAGATATCAGGAGGGCTCTGGTTCGCATTGCCCATGAAATTATCGAAAAAAATAGAGGCATTAAAAAATTAGGCCTCATCGGTATAAAACGCAGAGGCGATTTCATTGCCCGGAGACTCGCCGAACGTATCCAACAGAGTGAAGGTGTAAAGATTCCAATTGGTGCTCTCGATATTACACTCTACCGAGATGATCTGCAGCTCGTTTCTGAAACGCCCATCATCGAAGGCACTGACATTCCCTTTAACATCAATAAAAAAATGATTATCCTCGTCGATGATGTGCTCTATACTGGGAGAACAATTCGGGCTGCGATCGAGGAAATATTGGATTTTGGAAGACCGAAAGCAATCCAGCTCGCCGTATTACTCGACCGTGGTCATCGAGAACTCCCTATTCAAGCAGATTTTGTCGGCAAGAAAGTTCCAACAGAGAAGAACGAAATTGTTGATGTGTTTGTCAAGGAACTCGATGGTAAAGACAGTGTTGTTGTTCACTACTACAAGAAGGAAAAAGCTAAGAAAGAGAAGCGGAGGAAGAAGTCACGTATCAAATTGCTTAAAGAAGCAAAACCCAAAGTTGAACAGTTAACCATGCCAGATATAAAAAAAGATAGATGAACAATCCCAAAAAAGATCTTTTAGGAATTGAAAACTTATCAGACAGTGAAATATACCAGTATCTTGATGCTGCAGACAAATTTACTGAAGTATTAGAACGTCCTATTCCCATCGTCCCATCACTTCGCGGCAAGACCATCTTAACACTCTTCTTCGAACCGTCAACCCGCACACAGCTTTCATTCAGTATTGCGGCAAAAAGATTGTCCGCAGACGTCGTTAATTTTTCGCAGGCGACATCGAGTGTCTCTAAAGGAGAAACACTGCTCGATACCGCAAAGAACATCGAGGCAATGAAGGTAGATGGTGTTATCGTGCGACACTCTGCACCGGGTGCGGCGAAGTATCTTGCTGAACGGCTCGATGCTTTTGTTATCAATGCGGGTGATGGTTCGCATGAACACCCCACGCAAGCACTCTTAGACCTTATGACCATGAAGCAGTATTTTGGAGCCTTCAAAAATTTGAATGTATTAATTGTTGGAGATATTGCTCATTCGCGTGTTGCTCGTTCTAATATCTTTGGACTTAAAACACTCGGCGCTCAGGTTGCGATTTGCGCACCGCCTACACTCATTCCACTTGAAATCGAAAAATGTGGAGCAGATGTTTATTCTAATCTCGACAGCATCATCGGGAAGTTTGATGTTATCATGGTGTTACGCATCCAGTTGGAACGACAGGAGGGTGGCCTTTTTCCTTCAACGCGTGAGTATCGTACGCTCTACGGTCTAACCAGAGAACGGGTAGGTAAAATGAAGACAGACAGTATTATTATGCACCCGGGCCCGACGAATCGTGGTGTTGAGATTGACCCAGATGTAGCGGATAGTAATAAATCTGTTATTCTGCAACAGGTAAAAAATGGCGTTGCGATCAGGATGGCAATTCTCTTCATCCATGCAGGAGGGAAAATTGAATAGCGCGCAGGAGGGCATGAAGTGAAGCCGATTTTAATCAGAAATGGAAGAGTCATTGATCCAAAGCAAAAACTCGATCAAAAGCTCGATATCCTCATAGAGGATAATCGGATTGTGAAAATTGAAAAGAAGATAAGCAAAAAGAATGTTCAGGTAATTGATGCAAAAAATTGTATTGTAAGTCCTGGATTCATTGATCTTCACTGTCACCTTCGCGACCCGGGTAGACCAGATAAGGAAACGATTGAAACAGGTAGTCGGGCTGCAGTTGCTGGTGGCTTTACGAGTGTGTGCTGCATGCCCAACACTGACCCGCCCATTGATAATGAAGGTATTGTGAACTACATCTACAAAGAAGCGGCACGCGTAAATCTCTGTCGTGTGTTTCCTATCGGTGCGATTACGAAGAAAAGAGAAGGTAAAGAAATTACTGAGTTCGGTGAGTTGATCAGAGCCGGGGTGAAAGGTTTTTCTGATGATGGTGATGAGGTTGCTGACGCTAATGTCCTCAGGCATGCGTTTGAATACTCAAAGATCTTTGACATACCACTCTTTGAACATCCAATAGATAGGGATCTCGCCCAGGGCGGATTGATGAACGAAGGACTCGTCTCGACACGGCTCGGGCTCAAAGGATCTCCAGCCATTGCTGAGGAGGTTGTTGTTGCACGTGACTTGCTCCTGGCGCGTTTCACTGATGCACGGTTACACCTCTGCCACATCTCAACTAAGAGCGCAGTCGATTTAATCAGGACAGCAAAAAAAGAAGGTATTAAGGTTACCTGCGAAACGTGTCCACATTATTTCTTCTACAATGATGATGTACTGGAAACCTTTGACCCTAACTACAAGGTAAACCCACCGATACGGAGTGAAAAAGACCGTCAAGCGATTATTGAAGGACTACTCGATGGTACGATCGATTGTATTGCAACAGATCACGCGCCACACTGTCAGGCAGAAAAGGAATTGGAATTTGCCAATGCACCATATGGTATGATTGGATTTGAGACAGCACTTTCTATGATAATAATGGAGCTCATCAATAAACAGAAATGTAAATGGCATGACATTCTCACGAAAGTTTCCATAAATCCAGCGAAGATTATTAAAGAAAAGGCAGG
>LJNI01000030.1 GCA_001303225.1 candidate division TA06 bacterium DG_78
ATTGATATAGAACCTGATGGTGATATAGATGTCTTGGGAGCTGCCTATGGTGATGGTATTACCTGGTGGGAAAATGATGGCAACGAGAATTTTACTGAACACACAATCGCAAGTGACTTTTCCAGCGCCTGGTCGGTCTATGCCATTGATATTGAACCTGATGGTGATGTAGATGTCTTAGGAGCTGCTTTTGTTGCCGATGATATTACCTGGTGGGAAAATGATGGCAACGAGAATTTTACTGAACACACAATCGCTGATAGCTTCGATGTCGCCCGTTGCGTCTATGCAATTGACCTGGATGGAGACAATGATGTCGATGTCCTGGGAGCAGCTCAGAATGCTGATGATATTACCTGGTGGGAGAATGACGGCGATGAGAATTTTACTGAACACATTATCGACGCTAGCTTCGACGGTGCCCATTCAGTCTATGCCATTGATATGGAACCTGATGGTGATGTAGATGTCTTGGGAGCTGCTTTAATTGCCGATGATATTACCTGGTGGGAGAATGATGGTAACGAGAATTTTACTAAACACACGATCGCGGCAAATTTTGATGGTGCTCAATCTGTCTTTGCCATTGACCTGGACAACGACAATGATATAGATGTCCTGGGAGCTGCTTCTGATGCCGATGATATCACTTGGTGGGAAAATGACGGCGATGAGAATTTCACTAAACACACGATCGACGGTTACTTCGACAAAGCTCGTTCTGTTTATGCCATTGACCTGGACAATGACAGTGACGTAGATGTCCTGGGAGCTGCTGGAGCAGCCAATGATATCACTTGGTGGGAAAATGACGATGGCGATACCACATGGACCAAACACATTATCGACGCTGACTTCGCCGGCGCCACTTCTGTTTATGCCATTGACCTGGATAGTGATTTAGATGTCGATGTACTGGGTGCCGCATATAGTGCTGATGATATTGTTTGGTGGGAAAGTGATCTAGTGATAACACATGATGCAGGACCAGCCTCTATCGATGTTCCATCAACTATGTCTGAAGGCACGATACTCAATCCTCAGGCGACCGTGGCGAACTTTGGCATAAATAGTGAAACCTTTGATATTATCTGCGAAATAGATCCTGGTGCATATACTTCAATTGAGACCGTCACTGACCTGGCACCAAATGACAGCATACAGGTTACCTTTCCTGATGGATTTACCTTTGTAATTGGCCCTTATACAGTAACAGTATACACCCAGCTCGTAGGTGATGAGCATCCTGAGAATGATACCTTAAAGAAAGAGGTAGAGGCGATCAGAATTGATGTCGGACCAGTCTCTATCGATATTCCATTAACTGTTCCTGCAGACACCACACTCAATCCCCAGGCGACCGTGACAAACTTTGGTTCAGATAGTGCAAGCTTTGATGTCACTTGCGAAATCGATCCTGGTGAATATACATCAACCGAGACCGTCACAAGTCTGCCGCCAGATGATAGCATACAAATTACCTTTCCTGACGGATTCACCTTTGAAAGTGGTTCTTATACAGTAACGATCTATACCCAACTCGTAGACGATATAAATCCTATTAATGATACCTTAACGAAAATAATAGAAACAATATGTTTGGATGTGAGCACAATTTCTATTGACATTCCAGCAACTCTTCCCGAAGACACTACACTCAATCCCCAGGCGACTGTGACAAACTTTGGTTCAGATAGTTCAAGCTTTGATATCACCTGCGAAATCGACCCAGGTGAATTTACATCAACTGAAACTGTCACTGATCTGGCACCAGATGATAGCATACAGGTAATCTTTCCTGACGAATTCACTTTTGAAAGTGGTTCTTATACAGTAACGGTCTATACCCAACTCGCTGGCGATGATCATCCTGAGAATGACACCTTAGAAAAAGTAATAGAAGCAACAGGCATTGTTGAAGAAAACATAGTTACGCCAACATTCTTTTCTTTTGGTTTAAGAAGCAACCCGACTAAGGGACAGGCAATATTTCATTTAGCACTATCTGATGATGCTACAATAAGTATAAGTATATATGATGTTTCAGGAAGATTGATTGATAGATTGATAACTGGGAGAAAATCGGCTGGTCACTATGATATTCCGTGGACTTCAAGATCAACAGCTGGAGTCTATTTCTATAAACTCGAATCACCATGGAAAAACGAGGTTGGTAAATTAGTGCTCATTCGATAGTCATTTAAAGTCTGCAGGGTAGTTTGAATTTATTCCAGGCTACCCTGCAGCAAAAAGCCAAAGGTTAAAGAATACGTAAGGAGCCGACACTAATATTACATTGGTGGGAGTTATAGCAAAACAAGGAGATATGTTATGAACCGTTTAATGATGTTTATAGTATTAGCACTGATTGTGCCTGTTGTTCTTTTTGCCCAGATCAACTGGTCTGAACACACAATCAGTGATAGCTTTGATTTTGCCAATACTATCTATGCTATTGACCTTGATGATGACGGTGATATAGATGTCTTGGGTGGGGGTATCATCGGTCTTACTTGGTGGGAGAATGATGGTAACGAGAAATTTACCGAACATACTATCGATGCTGATTTCGAAACCTATTCTCTCTATGCTATTGATATAGATAATGACGATGATGTCGATATCTTAGGAGCGGGACTTGGTTATTTGGTAGGATATGGGAATATTGGTATCGCCTGGTGGGAAAATGATGGCAACAAGAATTTTGTTATGCATCCTATCTGGGGTTGGGTTCAAATTTTTATCTTTAATTGTCACGCGTATCCCATTGATCTGGATGGAGACAATGATGTCGATGTTCTAGGAGTGGGATGGTGGGGTTATAAAGAGGGAAATCCGGAAACATATTGGTGGGAAAATGACGGAGGAAATCCACCGATTTTTTATGAACATGAGCATGAACTATGGGATTACCCCGCTACTTTCATCTGTGGCATTGATTTGGACAGTGATGGTGATATAGATGTCTTGGAAGCTGATGATTGGTTGGATACACCAGGATGGGATATTTTTTGGAGAAAGAATAATGGTTCAGAGATTTTTTCTTCTTGGTATGGAATTGACAGCACCTTTGTTGGTGCTACGTCTGTTTATGCTATTGATATAGATAATGACAGTGATGTCGATGTCTTAGGATCAGGGTGGGGTAGTGATGATACTAATATTGCCTGGTATGAGAATGACGGCAACATGGATTTTTGTAAACACCCGCTCGCTGATGACTTTAACCGTGGCAACTCTATCTACGCTATTGATGTAGATGATGACGGTGATGTCGATATCTTAGCAGCAGGGGAAGGTGATGTTAATATTGCCTGGTGGGAGAATAATGGAGGCAGTCCGCCTAGTTTTACTGAACATACAATCTCTGATGACTCTGGCAGTGCCCTTTCAGTTTCCTCTGTCTACGCTATTGATTTAGATGATGACGGAGATACGGATGTTCTAGGAGCTGGCTGGGATAACTTTACCTGGTGGGAAAGTGATCTTGCAACTGTTGATGTAAGTCCAATCTCTATCGACATTCCATCAACTCTTCCTGAAGACACTACACTCAATCCCCAAGCGACCGTGACAAACTTTGGTTCAGATAGTTCAATCTTTGATGTTACCTGCGAAATAGATCCTGGTGCATATACATCAACTGAGAACGTCACAAATCTGGCACCAAATGATAGCATACAGGTTACCTTTCCTGATGGATTCGCCTTTGTAAGTGGCTTTTATACAGTAACTGTCTATACCCAACTCGTAGGCGATGATCACCCTGGGAACGATACTTTAGAAAGGGTGATAGAGGCAACAGGCATTGCCGAAGGAGGTATACTTACACCAGTAATCTTTGCGTTTTCAGCACCAACAATCAGCAATGGTACAACCGAGATTGAGTTTATCCTACCAGAAGCAACAAAGGTTGATCTTGTCGTGTATGATGCACTCGGTAGATTATCGAAGACTGTTGTATCCAAGTGCTTTTCAGCTGGAAACTACACCATGTCGCTACAATTCGATCTTCCAACTGGTATCTACTTCTACAGATTGAAGACGGCATCAGGTGAGGAGGTTACCAAAAAATTCCTCCTTATCGAGTAATCAAGAGCAGAAGGGATGGCAGTGTTTGTAATTAAACCGAGCATCACCACCTGTCATACCTATCGAATTTACATCTACTGCCATCCTCTTGTATAATAAAACTGTTGATCTATAATCTAAGAATTAAAAATACATTTTTGTACTATCCTATAACGGTTTACAGGAGTCTTAACATCCATAGATTATATTATCACAAGCAAACTGCGTTTGGTATTAGGTTATGTATGTATCTACTTAAATAATCAGTCAGAAAAGAAGTTGCATAAACGGCTAAAGAGTAATTCCTCAACCTCACAGAATAAAAAGAACAGTAAAAATCTTATACTACCTTAACATGAGCAGTTTCTCAGTTTCACTATGATTATCGATCTGTAATTTTAAGAAGTAAACACCACTGGGCAGTTTTTTGTTACGGTCATCACGACCATCCCAGGTAATCTGCGTAGAGCGTAAGGCGTCAGGCGTATGGCAAAGAGATTTAACCAATCGACCAGTGATATCGTAAATCTTCAAATCAATTTGTTGACTGTTATCTGGTATCCCCGAACTCGCTCCGCTCAACGGGGCAGGCTGCCATCTGATATCTGTCTTTTTTGTGAATGGATTCGGGTTACAACTGAGAATATGGTAATTATTTAATGATGTTTTTTCCTCTTTAATACCAAGTCCATACGAAAGATCTCTATCAAATTTTGCAACAAAGAGATCTCGACCACCACCATGAATTTCATCGTAACAACCTGGAACAATTGGAAAATCAGATGAAGGTGTCATACCACATACGTAAACACGATTGTTACCTATTCCTATCGAATTGGTTTGTTCGAGCACACCTGGGTTGATGCTTCCACCGAGATATGTTGAAGCGGTGAGCATGGTAAGATTACTATCGAGCCTTGAGACCCAGGCATCTGAGTAACCACCATTATAGCTTGTATCAAAGGCGTTCGGCGTCGTTGGAAAATCTGATGAATGCGTGTAACCAGTAACAAATATATCTTCATCAAATGCTATAGAACGACTATAATCATTCTGATTACTACCTCCCAGAAATGTCGATGCAAGGAGTGTGGTGACATTCGCATCAAACTTCGATATAAAAGCATCTCTTAGACCACCGTTAAATTCCTCGTTATACGCACCCGGCGTCGTCGGAAAGCTGTCCGAGGCGGTCCAACCTGTTACATAGATGTTTCCGCTTGCATTCAGGCAAATACCGTATGCCTCCTCATCTGGAATCATGCCTAAGAATGTAGATGCATTGAGTGTCGATAGACCGCTATCAAGACTCGAAACAAATACATCATAGTTCCAGAAAGGTCCACCAGGATCAGCGTAAGTTGTGTCATAGGCATCAGGAGTTGTCGGAAAATCTGGGGACGAAGTGAATCCAGTCATATAAATATTTGCGTTTTCGTCTAAGGTCATAGATTGGACTTCGTCAATCGACTCTCCACCGAGGAATGTTGATGCTGAGAGTGTTGTCAGGTCATTGTCGAACGTAGATACAAAAATGTCCCAACTACCACCGTGCGTTGAATCATAAGCACCTGGCGTTGTTGGAAAATTTGATGACCACGCTTTGCCCGCTACATAGACGTTACCGTCACTGTCAGTACGTACACAGGAAGCAGGGTCATTACCAAGGCTTCCGCCAAGAAATGTAGAGGCAAGAAGTGTTGTAAGAGTACTATCAAATTTTGATACAAAAGTATCACCATCACCACCATTGTAACTTGTATCATAGGCACCTGGTGTTGTCGGAAAATCTGATGAATTTGTCCATCCTGCTACAAATACGTTACCATTTCCATCTACTGTAATGGCTTGGCATCCATCTCGGATGCTTCCTCCAAGATAGGTCGAGGCGAGGAGCACAGTAAGAGCGCTATCGAGCTTCGATATGTAGACCTCTTGATCTCCATTGTAGCTCGTATCAAATGCACCAGGTGTCGTTGGAAAATTCGACGAAAGCGTGTAACCAGTCACATAGACGTTACTTCCTGCATCGAGTGTTATTGCGTGACCATAATCATTACTAGTGCCGCCAATAAATGTCGACGCGAGGAGCGGGTCGATGATAAGTTCTTTTGTTCTATCATATTCTCCAACCTTAAAACTATAAACATCTTCCTGTACGACGTAAGCAACATCCACAAATTGTCTCTCTCCATCATCTTCCTGATAGGCAATGGGTTTGGTAAATATTACCTGTCCAATTCCTGTTGTAGCCTCAAGCTCACTACGTTCATTTACTCTTAAATTTTGAATTCCATCAATTTTCACACTAATATTTTCTGGATATGCTCCTGGCTTTACATGAAATCGCTTTTCGATGTTCTTACCATATGCCTCTAATTCTACATTGATACCATTATAAATCTCTTCCAAGCTCACAACCTTGTACACAGGAAGATTTTTCTTCCACTGAGATGCATCTTTCCCTCTAAAATAACTCACCCTTGTTTCCGCCTCACCCTCTCCTTGTATGTGCACGCATGACGCTTCCACAAAACTCTCTCTGATCACCCAGCCTTTATTGACATCGCTCCTTTCATTTTTTGGCAGAGAATAGAGCAATTCTCCATGTTCTGTTATAAAAACAACACCGCCGAAGGTCTGTGCATAATATCGTACTGCGTCATTGTTGATTTGCCCCTTATTCTCTATAAATGGCATACTCAATACAGCCATTTTATGCGGTTCTTGGATAGTATTATCAAAATTCCAGAATACTTCGTGGGTCACACTATAGAGGTGGTCTATTATGATAAACAAAGCAGTTATGAGAATTAATACACGAGTAAAATGAAATTTCATACCGCCTCCTATTTATTATATATTATAATACTTATTATCCTGGTTGTCAAGACTTAATTCTAAAATAGCTGTTTTCTAGTAATAAAAAAGGAGTGATACCACTCCCTTTCTATCTTTGTCAAAATAGTGTGTTTACTTAACAGTCTCTTCCTCACCCACGGGTTCGGTACTCGTTGAGAGGTATAAATTCTTCCGATAGTCAGACCAGTGAACATAAATCGGCTTTTCATTCCGGAGCATATCGATTACCGAGCCAATTACCGTATCAGGCATGTACCCTTGAGGAATATACTCTTTAGGCTCCTTAATGGTCATGACGAGATTATCTTGCCTTTTCTTCACAATATCTGAAGGGAAAAAACTGATTCTGCCTACGATGCCACATTTATTCCCTGGTCCGTAGAGCGTTATTGATGCCCGGCAGTCTTTATAAGCATGGGAACTCGTTCCATAAAAAGTAATTTTATAATCTTTGACTTCATTGACAATATACGACATTATACTGTCTCCTTTCATTTTGTAACTATAACAAATTATTTACGTATGTCAACCCAGACAATATATTACGTAGCTCACAGGTTGACAGAGGAGATAAATTGTATACAATAATCCATGGTCAATAAGGTCGTCGTCCATTATGTAGACGGAAAAATCGAAAAAGGGTATACATCTGATTTTCAACCCCAGAAAGATATGTTTCACTTAGTCGTTGATGAAGCCGGACGAGAGAAATCAAAACCGGTTAAGATTGATGACCTCAAGGCAGTATTTTTCGTCAAAGAACTTAAGGGGAAGTATCAAGATGTTCCTGAAGCCAAAAAAACCTTTGAGGATGAAGAATTCAAAGATAAGAAGTTAGTCGGCAAGAAAATTAAGGTTGTATTTACTGATGGTGAGATTCTCTATGGCATTACCTTTGGTTATTCACAACAGCGTCGGGGATTTTTCTTCAATCCTATTGATCCTGACAGTAACAACGAGAGGATCTTTGCGATTTGGAGTGCTGTAAAAGACATGCAGATACTCTGAATCGCGCTGTAGACAACATATTTTCATCGTTGATAGTTACTCCTGAACCAAAATTACACAATAGTACAAAGACACACGAGGTACATAAAAACTATGATATTGTTCTTAATCCTATTCCAACGAGAAGATTTACCAATATAAAAATCACAAGGGTAAAAACGATGCCGAGTATGGGGATGAAAATGACTGTGGTAATGAGCGCACCGATACTCGAACCGAACAAATCCACACCATATACAATCCCTGCCGTTTCTCTCTTCAGAATTGCGACACTCATCGGAAAATGTAAGCCACCGAGAAATCCTCCAATGAATATAAGAATTGGAATAATGAAATTTGTGCCTGGTAATTGAGCAATAGATAACAATATAATGACCCCACAATATATACTCACAATGAACTCGAGGTATGAAAGTAGTATAGTTAAATTATTTTTCATCAAGGATGATTTCAGGTAAAACAAGGTTCCTGCTGCTAATCCCAGCATGTAGCAGGCAATTATTGCACCAATCCAGCCATAGAGGTACCCATAGAAAATTTGGAACAGTATTATAAGTATCACTTCAGTGGAAATCTCACTCGCACCGACTGCGAGCACGGAGACATACACCATTGATCTACGTCGAAAGAATAGAAAAATAAAAATGAGCGGTAAGAGAAACCATATCGGGTGTAGACCGAATAAGGTCATGAATCCCCTTTTGAGATTCTCGGGCATACCACCCCAGAGAGTGTTCGTAAAATAGTAGCACACAGGTTTCACATCAGTGTTGGAGATACCCTTCGATTCTTTCACCCTCCCTCTTAAATACGCCAGTTTTTCCCAGCTAAAGTTGTAATCAAAGAAATAATCATTAACATACACCAAATCTAACTTTCTTTCACGCATGTGCATTTTTATTATGTTAACGATGTTTTCTAATTGTATTTCTTGTTCAGTCGCGACATATGTTGTCTTAGCAGCAGGCAAGACTAATATATTTTTAAATGAAACATGCAACGATCTGTAGACAGTATTTAAAAGTTGTCCAAAAATTGGACTGATAATATCTGGTGGTGAAGTAATTCTCACTGACAGTATGCCATCTGAGTTTAGTATCCTTTTCGCCTCAGCAAAAAATTCTACAGTATAAAAACGATTGAGCTGGGCGTTAACTGGATCAGGAAGATTGATGATGATAATATCATATTTTTTCCTTGTATGTTTGATAAAAAACCGAGCATCACCAAAAATTACAGTAAGATTCTTATAACCATGCAAGTGCTCGCCAATATACTTCTCACCAACAGCAAAGAGTAACGGATCGAGTTCACAGTACGTGACCTCAGTGACATCAGGATGTTTGAAAATTTGGGTTATGCAATTACCCATACCACCACCAACGAGTAAGACACTTCGTGGTGATCCATGCAAGAGAAGCGGATAGTGGACTGCTTCCTCACTGCTGTAGAGATCAGGGTAGGAAAAATCATACACTCCATTAGTATAAAAGTTTACCTGGGTACCTGATTGCGTTACCGCAATGACTCCATATCGTGATTCTCGCAAACCGATAAGTGCCTGGCCACCCATTTGTATTTTTCTCAGAGCTAACTCTATATCGCCGATTTTAAAAAAGAGGGGCAAAATACATAACGTCACCAATATTAATTTTCTATTAATTAAAGAAAATCCACTGGCGATCAGAGCGCACATCATAATCAACAAAATTCCATAGGAAGGCAAGAATTGGATCAGGACAAATGAAATAATAATACCACCAAAAAAAGAACCAATACCCTCGAGGAGATAGACCTTTTCTGGTTTGAGTAATTGAGAGGCTGCTGGAAAGAGCATACCGAAGATCATGCATGTTGGCGCGAGTGAAATGAGGGCGATGAAAATTATCTTGTCAAGAGAAATGATTTCACCAAAAGGTAGTGAAAAAATATGGGGAGCGAGTCTGATAATTGTTATTGAAAAAACACTAAAAACACTCAATAGGAAGAGGAGCAGTGAGTACCCTAGTACAGGTTTGATTCTGAGCTGTAACCGTGTGAACACGATACTTCCAATACCAACCCAAGCGAGCCAGAAGCACAAGAGCAGACCGGATACGAGCTCGTTGCCACCGAAAAGCGATAGTCCCTCTCTGATAATGAGCGTCTGCGCAATCACCGCAGCAAAACCTGATATGAATACTGCTATTTTTGTCACTCTCATTGCATAAGTTTAGACTGATTACAATAAAAATCAAGAAGAAAATACAATAGCGGAGGGTATTGACTAATAACAATTTTTGGCTAATATTATCTAAAGGAGAAGTATATGTCTGGACATTCAAAGTGGTCAAAGATAAAAAGAAAAAAGCAGGGTGCAGATGCCAAACGAGGAAATCTCTTTACTAAAATAATTAAAGAGATTACAGTTGCCGCACGACATGGTGGTGGAGATCCCAATGCAAATCCGAGACTCCGTTCAGCAATCGATGAAGCAAAAGCAGCAAATATGCCTCAGAACAACATAGAACGGGCAATCAAAAGAGGCACTGGTGAAATAGAAGGGCAAATCCTCGAAGAAGTTACCTATGAAGGATACGGTCCGAGCGGTGTTGCAATTTTTATTGAGGCAGTAACTGATAACCGTAATCGAACAACTGCGGAAATACGGCGCGCCTTTTCACGACACAATGGTAATCTTGGGAGTCAAGGTTCTGTCGCATGGCAATTCAAGGCACAGGGTATTATTAGTATTGATGCAAAGGGTTATGAAGAGGATAAAATCATTGCCTACGCCCTCGAAGGTGGTGCTATTGATGTAAAGACCGAGGGCGACACATATCAGATAATTACACCGCCTGAAAACTACACAAAAGTCAAAGACATCCTACAAAATAACAACATCACAATGGCACACAGTGAATTAACAAAAATTGCCCAAACTACTGTATCTTTATCAGAGAAAGATGCTGAAAAAGTATTGAAACTCTATGAAGCACTCGACGAACTTGATGATGTACAACATGTCTATGCAAATTTTGATATTCCAGACAGCGTTATGGAGAAAATTTCCTCGGAAGTAGGTTGAAGATCATTGGCATAGACCCTGGTATTTCGGCCACTGGTTACGGCATCCTTGAGGACGGTATGGTAACTAATTACGGTACAATTCGTCCAAAAAAAGGGAAAACGTACACCAAACTGTCAGAAATTTGCAAAAAGATTGAGGGATTAATTAGCAGTAATAAACCCGACCTTGCTGTTCTCGAAAAAGTTTTTCATAAAAAAAATATTCAGAGTCTCTTACGTTCGTCGGAATTGAGGGGAGCAATTATCCTTACGCTCGCTAATAAAAACATAAAGATTGTAGAATTCGCACCAGCCCAGATTAAATTAGCAATTACTGGTAATGGTCGGGCATCTAAACAGCAAGTCAGGTACTTTGTCGAAAGGACGATGCTTCAGAACAACAAGAAGGTTTCGAGTGATGCTATTGATGCTTTGGCAATCGCCTACACCGGTGTGCGAAAAATGCATTTTCAGGAAACTCTGTTGAATTGACGGGGCATGAGCAGTGATCGGTAGATTACGAGGCAATGTTATTGAAAAAACACCGCCCTTTTTTATCCTCGATGTATCGGGCGTCGGTTTTGTTGTACAAGCTCCTCTCTCGTCCTTCGATACAATTAAAGAAAATCAAGAAATCATACTTTATACCAAATGTCTCTTTAAAGACGAAGAAGCATTTATCTACGGTTTTCTGACCAAAGATGAACTTAATATATTTACAGATTTGATTTCGGTGTCAGGTGTTGGACCGAAATTAGCGCTGAACCTATTATCCACGTTTCCTCCTGATCAGATTAGTCAAGCAATAGAAAATGAAAATCTTGAGCTCCTCTCATCAGTGCCAAAAATTGGTAAGAAACTTGCGAGTAAAATCGTCCTTGAACTGAAGGGGAAATTGAGCTTCGCCGAAAAGGCAACAGTATTTAACCAGGCAGTCCATGCTTTGTGTTCATTAGGACTCACGCGTGTTGAAGCGATTCAACGTTTACGTGGCTTACCAACTGACATATCACTCGAAGAACTTATAAAACGAGCACTGAGGACCTAATATGGAAAAAATGACGACCAATAAATTGTTGAGCGGCGAAGAGATATACGAAATTGCTCTGCGACCGAAAAAATTTGAAGAGTTTGTCGGTCAGATAAAAATTATTGAAAACCTCAAGGTATTTATACAAGCAGCTAAACAACGTAAAGAGCCCCTCGAACATATCCTGTTATTTGGTCCTCCAGGATTAGGGAAAACCACGCTTGCCCACATAATTACGAGAGAAATGGATGTCAGTATCTACCCGACATCAGGACCGATACTCGAACGCCCTTTCGACATAGCAGGTATTCTCAGCAACCTCAAGAGAGCAGATGTTTTGTTCATCGATGAAGTGCATCGAATAAACAAAACAGTAGAAGAGTACCTCTATCCAGCTTTAGAGAATTTCTGCTTGGATGTTATGCAGGATAAGGGGATGGGCGCTCGGGCATTACGATTAAGACTCAACCACTTTACCTTAATCGGCGCAACAACAAGGTCCGGACTCCTCACTGCACCACTCCGTTCACGATTTGGTATCAGTTTCAGGCTCGATTATTATCCCACTCATGATCTCTGTGATATTATTCGGCGTTCTGCAAAAATACTGGAGATAGCGATTGATGAAAAAGCAACAACAGAAATTGCCTCGAGGGCACGTGGTACACCACGAATTGCCAATCGCTTATTGAGGCGAGTCCGAGACTTCGCGCAGGTCAAAGGAAAGGGAAACATCGATTTAGAAATATGCAACTATGCCTTAGAAAAGCTTGAAGTAGATAAACGAGGATTTGATGAAATGGACAAAAAAATCATCAGAACGATTATCGAAAAGTTCCAGGGAGGCCCTGTTGGTATTAACAGCCTCGCTGTTGCAGTCGGTGAAGATGCCCAAACAATTGAAGAAGTATTTGAACCATTTTTAATAATGGAAGGTTTTATCAAACGAACACCTCGTGGCAGGGAAGCTACAACCCTCGCCTATGAGCATTTTAAATTTAAAAAAGACCACGGTACTCTCTTTAAAACATAGTCTATGTTTATCGGTTGCGAAAAGCGATTCGTCCAGCCCATCGTTGATAGGCTGGATTCGTTAGTCGCCTCTCGTTTGTCGATAAAATGAACCCCAAATCCGAAACCGTTTTGCCTTTCCGCCTCGTTTCTGTCTCACATCGCGTGTTCGACACAAGATGGAACGTCGGCATTGAGAAAGAAACCGCGAGCCGAAACCGGAGTATTCCATTCGGCTGTTGACTTTTTCCGCATGTCGAATATAATCACACTATGAAGAAAATATATATTACAATATGTCTGTGTCTCTTTACCTTGTTGAATTTTGCAGGGGCAAATGATACGAGAATGGGAATTTTAATGACTGGTGATTATATCGATGATATTGTTAATATCAGGACTTATCCACATCACATTTCCTTATACCACAATAGTCTATATGGTGATATTGCGAGTGATGTAGAAGACTACGGTATTATCATAACGCCTGATATAAAGTATGGTGCAATAGCATTCTGGCAAGATAGAGAAACCCAGGGTGTCTTCAACCTCGGGTATGGCTTAGACCTATTCAATTTTAATATTGGCGCCTTCGGCTCGCTCGTTGAAGATCATACCAAATTTGGTGTCGGTTTCGGCAGGTCATTTTTTACCCGTCGTTTTGATTGTTCTTTTATTATACATAGTGAATCGAATTATGAGCAATATCAGTTTAATCTCCGGTATTCAGAGCGCAAGAGTGATTTCATTATCGTCCCGAAGTATCAGCTAAATTATTATGCTGAACCATTCGAATATTCAAATCATATACTCGGTCTCTTAATACAACGACTCGTTTTCAGCGAAGGTTTTGTATTCTTTATTGCAGAATATGATTTTAGCCGTGGCGACATAGAAAATGATTATACGAATGTCTACACAGGATTTGAACTACCGCTGAGCAAAATACTAATTCTTCGCCTCGGAGTCTCTGAGCGATTCACCAATGGACTGGAGTCGCCGACATGGTACGTCGAACCTGGTATCGGGCTACAAATCAGAGGATTTAGTATCGACTTCCACGTGAACAAAGATTGGCTGTTTGATAGAGATGAGGATGAAAATGTCGGGCTCATCAAGTCCTTTGGTTTGGATCTGAATTTCGGTAGGTTTTAGACAAAAAATTTTTGTAAAAGCGACGTAACGTTCGAGGTGTGATAAAAAGGTATCCGTTAAGAATTTTGATCTTTGTAAAATTCTAAATGGATAAAAGCCCCGTGAAACGGGATGCTCAATTTCCTGGCTAAATCAAAGATTTAGGGGAAATTGGCAGGAGTCTCCTTTGAGAGTGGCGTATGCTTAAAGATGTGTTGAAAGACAGGTCGTACCCCTCACGGCACAAGCACTAAGGAACAGTGTTTGCGATCGCCGAGTAGGGGGATTAAAGGCATCCATAGAGAATTTTGATCTTTGTAAAATTCTCTGTGGATAAAAGGGGGTCTCTCCTTTTATGGGGGTGTAGCTCAGATGGGAGAGCGGTGCGTTTGCAACGCACAGGTCAGCGGTTCGAATCCGCTCACCTCCATTTTTTCTTTCAGAAAAAATAGATTCAGATGGATTTAAGCAGATGTAAACAGATAAAATTTTCCCCGCAGTTGCTCTCCGCAATGCGCACTACGCATTACGCTTTCCGCTTTTTCTGAATATTCTCAAAAAATTCTTATAGAAAATTTTATCGATATCACGTGGTGTATAACCTCGTTTACGCAATTCCTGTTTCAACGTCACAATATCTTTTGGACCTGACACAACAGGATCATTAATACCATCAAAGTCACTACCGATTGCTGCTGTTTCAATACCGAAATTGTCAGTGACATAGTCAATGTGATCAGTTACACTGTAACCGCCCAAGTGGTACCGTGAGAAATTTATACCCACTACTCCTCCTCTTTGGACAATTGCTTTTATTGCTCGGTTATCTATATTTCTGAGGAATGACGGATTCAGTGCCCTCATACATGAATGCGAGGCTATAATCTGATTCTCACAAATATTGCAAACATCGAGCGCTGTCCGTGTCGACGCATGGGAGAGATCAATTATTATAGAATACTGAGCAAGTTTTTTTATAAATGCTCTGCCCTTCTTCGTGAGACCTCGTTTATCTGCCTCTAAACCTGAGTGGCCGAGTTGGTTTGAATTATTCCAGGTAATGGTTAATACCCGTACACCCAGTGCATAGAGTGTTTCAATCTGTTTGAATGTTTTATCAAAGATGTGGCCTCCTTCAACACCAAGAATTATATTAACCTTTTTTTTGTTCATTTCCTTATACGATCGAACAGTGTATACTATTTTCCTTTTTTCACTATAGGTAATCGTGGTAGCGAGTAATTGGACAACTTCAATAAATGGATACTTTGATTTAGGATAGATGAAATGGGCAAAAACTGCACCAAGATAATGCTGTCGATGTAATTGTTCTGGAATTATATGGTTAAATTTATTTTTAAAAATATTGTGCGGTGTGTCACAGTGTAAATCAAAAACACCTAGCATAAATCAAAATATGTTCGCTTATCCTACTATCAATTTATATAAAATAACTAATATGACAATCATAATGATGAGACCAATACCAACAAAACGCAATGGTTTACCATGTTTTCGTTTCGGAATGAGACGGCCTTCTTTATAGTCAAACTTCCTTTTCTTTAACATGATCGGGTATCTCCTGCGTATCCTTTAATACATCACCGTCATTCGATACTTTTATTCTTACCCGAGAGGTAGATTCCTAATGCACTCAGTATCTCTTCCTGCATCTGCTCTATTTTCTTTCTCCGACATGTGAAATTATTGAACATTATCGAAAAACAATAATCAGTTTCCTGGATACGTACATAGCCTGAGAGACAGGACACAGCGTGGAGTGTACCTGTCTTCGCACGTATCGGATACATAAAGTCCGCAAAACGGGTTTCCAGAGTTCCGTCACCAGGAGATGGAAATAATTCGTAAAAATCTTCATAAAAATGAGAATGATACATAAACCGCAAAACCAGTGCGAGGTAGTACGGTGAAATGAGATTATGACGTGATAGTCCTGAACCATCCCAGACTGAAACCACGCTGGTATCGACACCACATAATCGCAAAAATTGCCTCACTTTGGACAACCCAGAAAGAAAACTACCATCATAGTAATAATGTGTTCCGAGCGTCTTGAGCAGTATTTCCGCACTCAGATTATCACTTTCAATATTTGTCTCCTTAATAATATTCAGAAGAGGGTCAGAAATGACAGAGTCAATAATAGTTACCACGTTTGCAAGATCACTATTGTTTTTTTTGATAATATTACCATTAAATCTAATATTCGCTTCATGGATATTCTCTTTAAAATAGGTTCCTGCAAACATCGCAGGATCTTTCAAAGCCACATCGATATTCCTCTTGCGACCCTCACCAATTCCACCATCAACATAGATAACATTCTCCTCTTCTGTACGATAAATAATGATACTATCATCGCCTGCCAATGTAATCATTTTGTTAATTAACGTAACATATTCTGTTTTTGGTTCAATCGTGACCTTTGCGTAGTCTCCTATTGTGGTTGCTTCAATTTTCACATTGACACAATTATGATTTACTGAAAGTGCGGATATCTCAGGTGCATAGCGAGCATCAAAATAGTGTCGCGACCATCCCATAGGTAATCTTTCATCAACAAAATAATCGTCGACCAATATTATATCGCCGGTAATTTCCTTAATTCCAATACTACTGAG
>LJNI01000156.1 GCA_001303225.1 candidate division TA06 bacterium DG_78
CTGCTCCTTTTTGATCTTTCAATTGTAGCCCACCGAAACATTGAACCGTAATCTTGAGTTCTAGTTTTATGCGTGCAAGATTTATTGATAAAAGATAATTTTTTTCAATACCATGTCTCTCGGCAAAATCTATAAGCTGTGGCATGTGTCGTAGCTCACGCACGAGGATTCCATCAAATCCTTTTGTCTTTGATAATTGGATTGCTCGACCCAAAAACTTTACAGCCTCTCGTTCCTTATTTTTACTGATGTTGACAGCTGCACTAGTAAGTAGAACAAGAAACTCAGTAGCTTTCCGCTCGAATTGCTGTAATAATCTAAGAATTATTTTTACATTCTTCTCTGCCTTATCAAATTGTCCTCGAGCAGCCTGTAGTAGCGCGAGTTCAGTACGGAGCTGAACACCGAGGAT
This sequence comes from candidate division TA06 bacterium DG_78, assembly GCA_001303225.1. Lineage (GTDB taxonomy): Bacteria > Hydrothermota > Tepidihabitantia > SM23-42 > SM23-42 > DG-78. Next base: position 413 of record LJNI01000156.1, read on the forward strand.
GCTGTCTAAGTCATCTATTTTTTGTCGTGCCAGTTCAAAGTATTCATCAGCCTTAGATAAATTGCCGATATATCGATAGATGCTGCACAATGTTTTCAGAAGTATAAATTCAGATTGTCGCCACTGCAATTTAGAAAAGCCGTCCAGAGCCTTTTGCATATATTTTTCTGCAAGATCCCAGTGTTCTTTTTGCATATACAAAAACCCAAATCCCTCATACAGCGCAGCAGTTGACCAGGGATCTTGATAGGGTCGGCACAGAGTCCAACCCTGATTTATACATTGCTCTGCCCATTCTACCTTACCGTATGCAATGGCAGTTCTCACTGCACAGGAAAATCCTACTCCAACCTGCAAACCATAGTGGTCTTTAATTTTTTCTAGCAGTGATTCATACGCTTTAAATGCCCGTTTGTTTTCACCTTGTGCAAAGAAACTTCCCGCTAAATTATGGAGCACCATACTGAATTCGGTCGAATCTTTATACTGTTTGAGTATGTTGAATGCTTTCTTGAGATATATCCTTGATTTTTTGAAATCTCCTCTTTCATTCCAAACAACGCCTATTAAATTAAGGATATTGCCTCTCATTTTAGTCTCTGTTGTTGGACATAACGTGAGCGCCCTGCGGAGTGTTTTGAGCGCCTGCTCATAGGTTCCCGTCATCCATAGAATAACTCCTTGATGGAATATTGAATACGTAAGGACAGAAATATTACCTCTTTTCTTCAGTGGTTGCTGTGCTTTGACAAACAGCTTTTCTGCTTTCTTCATTTGTCCCTGCACTCGGTACAGGCTGCCTTGTATGAGCATGAGTAGTGGGTTTTCTTGAATTACTGTTTCTGGGATTTGTTTGAACCACTTACTGAGTGTGGCAAAGCGCGCCTGACCTTCCATGGTATCTGCGATCTGAACAATAAAAGTTACTGCCTTCTCAGATTTCCCAGCTGCTAAATAGTGATGGATCGCTTGTTCAATTTGCCCATTTTTTTGATAATACTTTGCTGCCTTGAGATTGAGCGATTTTTTCAGCTCTATGTCTTCGATCCGACCTTGCAAAAAATCACGGAATAAATGGTGGTACTTGTACCTATCTTTACCAACCACCGATATAAATAAATTGCGCTTTTCAAGTTCCTTTAATACCTGTGATGATTTTTTTGTTCCCAAAATAGTAGTGCAGGTCTCGGGTGTCATTGCCTCCAGGATAGAACTAAATTTAAGAAAATTCTGAAGCTCAACAGGTTCCCTTATCAAAACCTCATTGGCAAAATAGTCAAATAATGGTTGATGTGCTGCTAAATAACTGTTCAACGTCTCTCGCACGGTTTTTTGATCTTTACCAACAGACTGCAAAATTAATTGTATACCAGTAATCCAGCCTTCAGTATGATCAGCGACATTCCTTGAGTCTTCATCAGACAACATTAATCTATAGACACCGGTAAAAAGCGATGCGACTTCGTCTTGTGTAAACTTCAAATTGTCCCGTGTCAGTTCAAAGAGATTTTGTTTCGACCGCCACTTGGTAAGACTCGGTAGCTGAGGGATAATCCGAGAAGCGAGCACGACCCGCATCATATCTGGTAAATTGTCAATGAAATAATCTAATGCTCGGTGCACTAAACTATCATCGGCTATAGTATGATAATCATCCAGGATTAAAAATACATCGCTCTTGAATTTCTCGATTAACTCGTTAATTAACGTTCCCATTACTAACTCATAATTCTTCACCACCTCTGGCCCCTGCTCTAATAGCCCACGAGTACGTTGGACACTACCTGGCTGTAGTTGCTCCAGACCATGCAAGAGATAAGACATGAACACCGTGAGATCACTATCTTCTTGCTCTAGATCATAAAACACACACGCTAATTTTTGATCTTTTATGAATTGTGTGAGGAGTGTTGTTTTACCGTAACCAGCATCAGCAACAATACACATTAACTTCTTGTCACAATTCTCCATAAGCACTGAGAATAGATGCGGCCTCGAAACGACGGTCTCTTTCAATGCAGGTGGTGTGAGTTTGGTTAATAAGATAAACGGCTCGACGTGTCTCTGCTTCTGACATTTAACCTTGTAGAGTGCTTCATCCGCCCGCTTAATCAATACTTCATGTCTTACCCCATCATTAGGGAAAAACGCTAAGCCGATACTCAACTCAAGCTGCAAGGCACGTTCACCGGCAACCGAAAACTTCTGTGCCTTGACCTTACTCTTGAGGCGGGACGCAACATGCTCGGCAACCTTTTTTTTCGTCTGGGGTAAAATAATCATAATCTCATCACCACCATAACGAAAACAGATATCTACCCGACGCACCGACTTCTTTAAAATCTTGGCTAAATCAATCAAAATCTTATCACCTGCTAGGTGACCATACTGATCATTTATTTCTTTAAAATTATTAATATCAACCATTAAGAGGGAAAATTGGTTTTTTGTTTTCTTCGATTCAGTAATAATTTTTTTCAATGAACGATCAAAATAACGCCGGTTATATAACCCGGTAAGATGGTCAGTGATCGCTGACCGCGGCAATGTTTTCTTGAATTTATCTTTTTTTTTACGTGGTGATTTTTGTTTTCCTGTCGGCGACATAGCGTAACTAAATTGTAACCGACAAAGTTCTTTTGTCAAGAATACAATATGAGATTTCTGAAAAAGTCACTGCGAGCTCCGTTAAATAAACATAGAAATTATGTAAATCTGGTTATATGATTTTCAGATAGAGAGTTGTTGTAAAACATCGGGTTAGACTCTGCGAAGCAGGGCAGGCAATGACATAACAGGATACTTTTTCCGAGACCTCAATATCAAAAAAAAGGCAGGGTACTACAAACCCTGCCCTCTTTTAAATGAGCTGTTTACTTTATCATCACCATCTTCTTTGTATTTGAGTATTCATCGGTGGAGAATCGATAGAAGTAGATACCCGCGCTGACCTTGCGATTGATATTGTCCTTTCCATTCCAGTGTACTGTATAAAACCCTGGTTGTACTGTACCATCGACCAATGTCTTTACGAGTTGACCAACATAGTTGTAGATCTTCAGCTGAACCTTTTTTGTTCTCGGTACACCGTATCGGATGGCAACATGATTTAGGAAGGGATTTGGAAGAGGACTGGACAAGGCGTAAGATAAAGGAATGGCCTCACCGGCTTCTGATATACCTATTGCATTACCATCAATCACAGTGAAGGTTCTCATCAATGCCTCACCCCAGTTCTGTTCTTTGAGTGATGAGGCATCACGACCCCTTACCCATAAGGAACAGACTTCTGTTTCACCGGGGATATATTCGAACTGTATTGTGGCAGCAACAATTTCCTGTATTTCATCAAATGATCCGTCCTGCGCATTCATTGGACGGCCATCGCCTGATGAAGCAGGTTCGCCTCCTGTAGACCACTCAGCTGCCATGATATTACTCAAACCACTGAATGAATCACTGACCACAGCATTCAAGGACATAGATGTATTCGTTGTTGTAACAATCATAGGGTTATTTGCAACAGCAATTGTTTGAGGAATAACCCGTGGTCCGAGATTATCATTACCAGGTATAGCAATCGTAAAGTTGTCTGTTTCGTCAAAACCTTTCATTGAAGGATAGACATTCTTGTCACTAACAATCACCTTGACCCGGTATCTACCATTATTCTGTATACTACTTACATCCCAACTATATGGAGAACTAACACCAGTACCACTTGCTATTTCAATCCAGGTCTGTCCTCCATCGGGTGAGTATTCTACCCATGTTGAATCAATCGATGCACCACCATGGGCAGTGGTATTCCATTCGATTGAGAGCGGGCTTGAGGTATAGGTAGCACCACCGCTTGGCGAACTTAGTGTCGCATCAGGGTGGTCATGGCCGATGAGCCAGATGAATTCCTTGTTTAAAATTTCGGGGAGCAGTGCCGTATCTATTTGGGTGCTCGTAAATGCATTAAATAGCACTCTTGTCTTGTGTCCTCCCCAGACTCCATCGCCTGATGTTCCATGGTTATTGGTCGATTCCCATCTTGTAGCACATAATCTCCCTGTTGTTGCATTATTCCAACGCCAGATACTATCGTCAGATGTTCCTGTATCCCATCCATTCGGAGGCTGCACAGCTACCAACTCATCAGCACCTGCTCCAGTACGGTGGTTATAGGTAGAAACACCAGCAGTATAATCACCACTCACTACATCACCGGTCATACCATAGAGCGTGTACCAACCTTGGTTAGGGGCGATATCATATATGAACCGTGCCTGGAGATAGTTTTTGCACCACAAGGTATCATATGCCTTATCGTCACTATTATCCCATGAATGCCACAGGATGTCGAAAGAAGAGAGGGCAATTCTTCCACCATTTTCCTGGTATACCTTAATTGTTTCTTGATTAGCACGAAGGAATGGAGGATACTCGTCTTCACTTGGTGCATAAACTGCTTTGTAATTCTTCATTTCATCTCGAGAAGGTAATTCACCATTATGATCTGATGTCGCCCAGTAAACATAAGACCAACCACCAGTTTCTACTGCCTTTTGGAAGCGAGTCTGCAGGTCAGGAAGGGCTTGACCATCTGGAGTTGATTTATCGACACCATCCAAAAGGGCGACAAGGATATCCACTGCACTTCCTGCAGGTTTGGTTGTGAATGAGTAATGCTGACCGCCATTATCATCATGCGCCCAATTGCCGTAGAAATCCTCTGATTCAACATCGTAATAATATGTAGTCTTTGCATTGAGCCCAGCAACTCTAACACGGTGTGGAATACAATAAAGACTCTCAATTGCAGCAGTCTGATTAAGATTACCAGGATCTGTACCGTAATGGACAGTCGAGTTGGTATTTTTGCTAGTCATCCAGCATACATCACACATATCAGCGCCAATATTCTCACAATGAACTTCACTAATAGTAAAATGGGATGCGTCGACACCAGCCCAGGTTGTTGTTGTAAAGGCAGGATTTGCGTCAGTATAAGTGACAGTGATTGTATCACCCTGGGCTACTGAGAGATGACCATCACCATGAACCGGCTTGTTGAAAAGGAGTGGAATTTGACCCTTGAATACGTATGCGCTCTCTGCGAGTTCTTTACACCATAAGGATTCAGGTTGGCTTTCTATTATATCACCATTCACTACGACCATCGCCGAATCAATTGCAGTTGCTAAACCGTAATTTGTGTCCTCTACCCGGATTCGCACTGTGTCGATCATAAATTCATTTGCCGTGTAGCCAGGTTTATCAAGGCTGACGACTCCGGCAACCGCACCTCCATTATAGGTAATCACAAGACTATATGGCTGTGGACCAATAGCAACATTCCTACCCTCAACACTCACACGCCAATCACCTCCAGTCGGTGTGTTTACCCTAATACACTCCTCAACATTTATTGAATCCCAGGCAGTGGGATCTTGGATTGACTGTCCACTCGAATATTGATTACCGTGATAATGGTGGGCACTACTATAAGCAGATAAGTTAAGATCATTTACAATCTGACGCAGAACTGCTGGATTACCAGGATAATCAGTCCAGACCACAGCTATTTTTAAGTTTGCCGCACCCGCAGGAACATTGAAATGATAATCTACTCGTTCGCCAGTTAACAATCCGACTGTATTATCAACCAATAATGTTTTGCGCGCTTCACCAGCAAAAAATAATGTGCTATCCAAATCGACTCTACCCCAACCAATATTATTATCAGGAACAGTATATGAACTAACATTGGGATCTGCACAGTTAATTAGAATTGCCTTGACGAGCGATGCACTGATAAATGGGAATGAATCTGCGTCAGTCTTTTTCCCAGTTGGATACCAACCTTCTCTGAGATATTGCCGGATTAATGCACCGGCACCGGCTGCGCTTGGAGACGCCATACTGGTTCCGCTCAAACTTCCATAGTTGCTAGAACCAGATGTTGAAGAGTAAACACTTTGCGCTGGTGTAAGAATCGTGGGTTTTAACCTACCATCCTCGGTCGGTCCGCGACTGGTTGTGGTATAATATTGGGTATATTGAGTACCACTACCATTTCCTACACCACCAACTGATACACAGTTCTTTGCTGACGCAGGCGAACCAACACCTCCTGGTGTTCCTCCAGCATTACCATTAGAATAGTAGAGCAAGAAATCCTTATGTGCCCACATAAACTGGTCAGAACTAAGGGCATCTGCAGTATAGGCTCCCATCACATCACCGCCCCAGGAATTTGAGCAGTTGTGTGCCCTGGTCGGTGGATAATAGCGGTCATAACATTTGATGAAGGCATCATTTAAATCAGCCATGGGATAGACATACTGACCAGTATTGGGTCCGATATCAAGAAAATAGATTTTTGATTTTTTCGCAACCCCATCGCGATTACTCGAGCCAGCAGTTAATGTATCATCACCAGTCATGGTTCCAGCTGTATGTGTGCCATGGTATACTCCACCATCACCAAACACAATATTATCAGTACCACCGGAATCGTAGGCAACAATGGCATTATGCGTAGGATAATAACCCCATGTTGTTAATGCAGAGCTGCCTGACCTATGCGCATAATGATTGCAATTAATACCTGAATCCATAGAACTGACAATCTCACCTTCGCCGGCAATACCTTTTGCCCAGATATTCCTGACATCGTATTCCGCATCCTGGACAATCCACTGCACATTATTATTATATGTGTGCGGTTGAATATAGGGTTCAATCCAGTAAATACCATGTATCTTGGCGAGCACATCAACATCGTTTTTACTTATGACGCCTTGGATTATTTTATTGATGCCATTATCCGAGATAGAAAAATCAGCCCGCTTGGTAATCGTCTTTATCTCATCGAGAATTGTGGAAATATCGGCATCCATGAATAGAAGAATCGTGACTTTATGTTCTGCACCAACCCGGTCAAAGAGCGCGGAAATTTTATAGGCTGGGTGGTATAGTCCGACCCAATTGACTAAAGGGTGATTGCGAACGTTATCTACGGATGTCTGTTTTTCTATGCTACAGACAAAACCATAATGCGGAATATAGAAGTGGATTGTTGCACTATTGGTCGTTAACCAGTCTCGCTGTACTTGATAGATCGGTCCATCAAATTGGACAATGTAGTAACGGGGATTATCACTTTGATATTCACATCGTAGATCTTTTGGCAGAGCAGGTTCACCACCTTTTCCAAGATATTTGGTATCAAAAGAGATGCCATTTGAAAATGTAATTTTTGTTGCATCTCTATAGACGGTTGGTGTAAACTGACTATGATGTTCACGACTAAACCTTGGGAAAGAATTCGTTTCTACTTCAGGCAGGGCCTCTGATATTCTCGAAACGACCGAACGAGGTGTTTCGATTATCTGATTCTGTTTCTTTGAAGTAGTTGCACTATTGAGCAAAACTACCATGAGTAATAAAACCATCTTTTTCACTTTTTCCTCCTCGTTCCTTGAATAGACGCTTTGTTGATTTGCAAAATGTATGTTCTTCTACTTTTTCATCACCCCCTTTTTTGCCTTTTACGCACAGCTAATATACATTGAACGGCTACAATTGTCAATACAAAAGGCACACTGTCAAGGCTATAACAAATGCAGGGCCATTTTCTATGTATTACTGCCGTCCTGCTTATGCATAGAGATTAACACACAAGACAACGTACCTTATTTTATAAAAAAATGTTACAAAAGTGTTACAATATGTAATTATCAATTTGTCAGCACCCACTTTTAGAGACGTTCTTTTGTAATCAAATAAGATTTGTGCCAGGAACAGCCTACATTACCTAAGAAACTCATGAAATTCCGTAGTGCAGCCACATCAAATACCTTAATGCGTAGTGAAGTTTCTTTGTCTAGACTATAGCGTACCTAGATTGTAACCGACAAAGTTCTTTTGTCAAGAATACAATATGAGATTTCTGAAGAAGTCACTGCGAGCTCCGTTAAATAAACATAGAAATTATGTAAATCTGGTTATATGATTTTCAGATAGAGAGTTGTTGTAAAACATCGGGTTAG
>LJNI01000157.1 GCA_001303225.1 candidate division TA06 bacterium DG_78
CTTTGTTGAGTCTAATTTTATCAACAAGCCGCCTGACATACTTTGATTTATACATTTCATTTGTGACTGGATAACCCCGTTCATCGTGAATAGACCCGGTAATGTATAATTTAAATCCATCGCCCGCCTTTGCCATTTTCGGGACGAGATCAGTATCTGGTTGAAATGGCAGATACTCCTCAGGAGGACCTTTATAAAACCTTCTCGGTTCAATTTCGATTTCATCTGCTGCTGGTATAACGACCTTCTCAGTCATATGACCTACGCATTCGTCAGACATGATCATAACAGGACATCGGTATTTTTCTGCTAGATTGAATGCCTTTATTGTATAGTCAAACATCTCCTGTGGAGAATCAGGAGAGAGAGCGATGAGCTCATAATCTCCGTGTGAACCCCACCGCGATTGCATCATATCTCCCTGACCTGTTTTCGTGGGAACTCCGGTAGACGGACCGCCACGCTGAATGTTGAGGAGGACAAATGGTGTCTCTAATGCAGCACCCAATCCAATATTTTCCATCATCAGAGAATAGCCTGGGCCAGATGTAATCGTCATTGATTTAACACCAGCCCACGCAGCACCAACTACTGCGGCGATTGAACCGAGTTCATCTTCCATTTGAATAAATACAGCACCGGCTGGTGGCGCGACACGTGCAAACGCCTCTGCTGCTTCAGTCGAAGGCGTTATTGGATAACCACCGACAAATTTACACCCAGCTGCCAGAGCACCAAATCCAGATGCAACGTCGCCATCAATATAGTGTACACCGGTTCTCACATCCTTAGGGTTAGCCTTCACCCTGTATGACCTCCTTTTAACCATTTATAATCTACAGTGCCTTCATAAAATTTACCATTATTTTTACTCTTTAGAACATATGTATAAATCAAAGATCTAACGAGGTTCACTTTTTGGCTCCTTTGATCTGAGCGAGTCGCTCGGTATAGCGTTCCATGTAAGTGGGTCTCTCTCTATCAACAAATTTGCCAACGATAATTTTGCCCTGGAATCCAATATCGAGATTCTTTGTATCTTCTCCATGTCGTATCTCTGAATTATCATGATAAAACTTCATCATATCGAGGCCATCTCCTAATCTATTGATTCTCGAGTAGTACTGGGCACATGGTGAAATAACCTCGATAACTGAAAAACCTTTCTTATGGAGTGCTTCAGTCATAGAATTACAGAGTCGTCGTATGTGGAGTGTCGTCCATCGTGCCACGTATACTGCACCTGAAGAATCTGCAAGGTAGGGAATATTGAATGGTGGTTCAACACACCCAAACGGACACGTTGTCGCGTAAGCCTTGAGTGGTGTTGTCGGTGCGACCTGACCTCCTGTCATTGCATAAATAAAATTATTCACACAGATGACGAGCATATCGATGTTCCTGCGGGCAGCATGAATAAAATGATTCCCACCAATCGCGATAAGATCTCCGTCACCAGAGAACACAACCACTTTTATATCAGGGTTGGCAGCTTTGATGCCAGTTGCAAAAGCAACTGCACGACCATGCGTGGTATGAAATGAGTCGAGTTTCACATAGCCTGCGACTCTTCCTGTACAGCCGATACCAGAAACAATGCTTACTTTATTGAGATCAATATTTGCTTTTTCAAGAGCAGCAGAGAATGCAGTAACCGCCAAACCGATTCCACAACCCGGACACCATATATGCGGTATCCTGTCCATACGGAGCACATCTTCCATCGGATGAATAACTTCTAATTTTGTAGATTCTAATGTCTCCATTAATAATTCCCCTATTTACGTATATTCAATAATTCCGTCCCTCACTATGTTTTCTTGCATCGCCTGTGTAATCACAGCAAGTAAATCCTCAGTATGTTCCGCACCTTTTTCTCCGTGTGGTACGAAGATGACATTAGCATACCCATGGCTACAGCGTTCGACTTCAAACACAACCTGTCCAAAATTCATCTCTGGTACAATTAATGCCTTCACCTTTTTTGCCAATTCAACCACTCGTTTCTCAGGAAAGGGCCAGACCGTAACAAGTTTTAAACTACCTACTTTCATTCCAGACTTACGCGCCTGCGCCATTGCCTTGAGTGCAGCCCGTGTAGTACCTCCATAAGAAACAATAACCACCTCAGCATCTTCAGTGTTACTTTCCTGTACTTCAACAATGCTATCTGCATAATCACGGATTTTTCTCACCAATGGATGAACGTTGTATTCTTGGCATTCTTCATTCATAATCGGATAGCCACGATCATCATGGGTCAATCCAGTGACATGAAATCTGTAGCCTTTTCCTATGTCCACCATGCGTGGAACATAATTTTTATCTCGTTTAAAAGGCAGATAGCCATTGTGGGGACCGTCATAATATCTCCGTGGCTCAATGTGTATTTTCTCGAATGGAGGAATAATGATTTCTTCTTTCACGTGCGCGACATATTCATCTGCCATCAGTGCTACTGGTATACGGTAACGCTCAGAAAAATTGAATGCCTTAATAGTATAATCAAACATATCCTGAGCTGAACTTGGTGAGAGTGCAACTATCTCATAATCACCGTGAGAACCCCACCGAGCTTGCATCATGTCTCCTTGAGATGGACGGTTCGGCATACCCAGTGACGGTCCAACCCGTTGAATATCGACAATAACGCACGGTGTCTCTAACATAACACCGAGCCCAAGATGTTCCATCATGAGTGACAGTCCTGGACCCGATGTCACGGTCATCGACTTCTTCCCTGTCCATGATGCACCGAGGACTGCTGCAAGGGCTGAAATTTCATCTTCCATCTGGATAAAGGTGGCATCGACTTCTTTTGCGCGTTCAAGGAATCGCTCATATATCTCGAGTGCAGGTGCAATAGGATAACCCCCGAGAAACCGACAACCAGCTGCGAGGGCACCTTCAACACACGCATGATTGCCCATGAGCACATGAGAGCCTTGTACCACTGCCTTCATTGTTCTCCCTCTTTGGCCAATTCAGCGGTTTGTTCATCTTCTTTCAATGTCACATAAATGGCGAATTCAGGGCAAAGCATTTCACACAGATGACACGCAACACAATCATCAGGCTTCTTAACGGTAGGAGGATGATATCCCTTCACATTAAATTCTTCTGATAACTCTAAAACATCCTTGGGACAATATTCAACACAGAAACTACAACCTTTGCAGCGATCAGCAATAATATGAATTTCACCATTTGGTATTTTAATTTTATCTGCATCGAATGGTTTTCTCCAGAATTTCATTTAAACTCCCCAGCTGTTATTATAGCGAAAACTCTGAATATGTCAATGATAACGTATTATTTCTGTTCTTCGGCGTGGTGTTTGATAACCCGTGCTTGGGTTATATAGATAACATCCTCGCTAATATTTGTCGACAAATCAGCAATCCGTTCGAGATTTTTGGCGACTGATATGTATTGAATCGCAGCACCGATTTTGTCCGGATCTTCGAGCATATAGGTAAGTTGTATCCTGATAGTTTCATCTCTCATATTATCAACTGTACTATCCCTCTCACATACAGTTTGTGCCTTCACAGCATCATTATGGATAAAACTTTCGACACTGTCATTTAACATTTCCTTGACCATCTTTGCCATTGACCAAATATTAGCTACCGGACGAATGTGCGGTTGTTCAATGAGAAAATTGATACAATCTGCAATGTTGACTGCATGATCGCCCATTCTCTCAAGATCATTAGTCATTTTGATTGCACCAATTAAAAATCTCAAGTCAGAACCAACTGGCTGATGGCGGGCGATAAGTTCGATACAAATATCTTCTATCTTTATTTCAAAAGTGTCTATCTGGTGGTCAATCTCGCGAATCGATGCCGCCATCTTAAGGTCTCTTTTTTTGAGTGCCTCTAATGATTTTGTAATCGATTTTTCCACGAGAGTCGCCATCTCTAAAAGTTTTTTCTTGACATTCTGTAATTCATCATCAAAATGCCGATCCATTATTCCTCCTTCCAATATTGTTCAAATCTTCGATTTGATTACAATATTGAGAATACTTGATTTTTCTGGACATCCACCAACCTGTCCCGTAAGGATGGTGGATGGTAATGCACAACTTATCATCCTCGGCATAACTCGAGGAAATTGAGCAGAAAAAATCAAGTATATCTTTTCTCATCCAAATCTTCCACTAATATACCCAAATGTTCGTTCATTGCTCGGATTAGTGAAAATTTTCTTCGCCGAATTAAACTCGATAAGTTCTCCGAGAAGCATAAAACCAACCTCATCAGCAATTCGTGCCGCTTGTTGCATATTATGTGTCACAATAACGATTGTGTAATTCTTTTTCAGTTCGAGCATCAACTCTTCAATTTTACCGGTCGCAATTGGGTCCAGTGCTGAACATGGTTCGTCCATAAGGAGTATCTCTGGTTCGACTGCGAGAAGTCGAGCAATACAAAGCCGTTGCTGTTTTTCTGCAGAAAGAGTTAAGGCAAGTTTATGTAAATAATCTTTTGTATCACCAAAGAGATCAACTGCTTTGAGCGAACGTTCAACAATGTCCTGTAATGTTCTCCTATCACTAATTCCCCATACTCGTGGACCATATGCGACGTTATCAAAAATTGACAACGGAAATGCATTGGGCCGCTGAAACACCATACCGACCTTCTTGCGGAGCAAAATAAGGTCGCACACTGGCGAATATATGTCTTCATCATCAACTAATACGCTCCCAGTAGTATTAACACCATCAATCAGATCATTCATGCGATTAAAGACACGCAGGAGTGTGGATTTTCCACATCCTGACGGTCCAATAATACCAGTAATTAAATTCTCCCTTACCCCTACGTTAATATTTTTGAGTGCTTGAAATTTATGATAATAGAGATTTAAGTTAGTCGTTTTAATTATCATCCAAATTTTCCTCGGATGTATTCATCAGTTCTCTTGTCGCTCGGACTGGTGAAAAGTTTTTCGGTCCGATCAATTTCTATGAGTTGACCAGAGAGAAAAAATGCAGTACGAGTAGCAAGTCGTGCTGCCTGTTTTGTATTATTGGTGACGAGGATGAATGTGTATTTCTCCATGAGTTCTAGCATCGTTGACTCAATTTTTGCCGTTGAAATTGGATCGAGACCTGAACAGGGTTCATCCATCATTATCACTTCTGGCTCCATTGCCAAGGTTCGGGCAATACATAACCGCTGCTGTTGTCCTCCAGAAAGCCGAGATGCTGATTCATCTAATCTTTCCTTTACTTCATCCCATAAATTTGCTGCCTTCAATGCACGAGAAACAACTTCATCCAGTACTGATGCGGAGAATTTTTTATGAAGTTTTGGTCCATAGCTCATATTTTTGTAGATAGTACCTGGTAGTACAACGGGTGTCGCAAAGATTAA
>LJNI01000031.1 GCA_001303225.1 candidate division TA06 bacterium DG_78
ACCCTGTTTGAGAACTACAAAGAGGTTGGCGAAATCGATGTTGCCGAGGAGTAAGCCAATTGGCGGCATAATAATGTCAGCGACCAGAGATTTTACAATCGTACCAAAAGCTGCACCAATAATGATACCGACTGCCATATCAACAACATTTCCACGCATGGCAAACTCTTTGAATTCTTTGAACATCAAACCTCCTCTCAATGAGTCATTATGAAATACATTACACGTAGCTATTGTATCCACGTACCTCAGTAAGTCAAGGAGACGAATGCGAACTATCTATTGATTTTTAGACTATAGCAGCTATAATTCACTATGAAAAAACTTATCATACTACTAACAATCTTAGTGATTAGTTGTGCGACAACCGGCCCAGGCGGCAAGAAGAGCCTTATTCTCATACCTACTTCGGTTGAAGTTGATATTGGCAAGCAGGTCGTGCAGGAAGTTGAATCTACAGAAAAAGTACTCAATATACCAGACGTACAAAAGTATGTGAATAAGGTAGGGCAGAAAATCGTCAAGGTCTGCGATCGGAGAGATATAAAATACACTTTCAAAGTACTCGATAGTGAAGAGATTAATGCTTTTGCGTGCCCTGGTGGTTTTATTTATATCTACTCTGGGCTCTTAAAGGTTATGGATAATGAAGCACAACTCGCCGCTGTTTTAGGTCATGAAGTAGGGCATGTCGTTGCCCGGCACTCTATCCAGCGGCTTCAATTTGTCTATGGATATTCTATACTTATGGAATTCGCTCTGTCAGATAAACTGAGTAGCACAGCTGAACAAATGGTTGATGCTGCCGCTGGGCTTACATTACAGGGTTATGGTAGAGAGAATGAATACGAAGCTGATGATTATGGTATACTGTATGAAAAGAAGGCAGGGTATAATCCAAAAGGCATGATTCAGCTCTTCGAAAAATTCAAACAATGGGAAGGACGTCCGCCAACGTTCTTTGAAAAGTTGCTTGCCTCTCATCCACCTGCCCAAGATCGAATAAATAACGGTAACAAGCAGATACAGAAAATCGGTGGTACTACGTTACCATATTATACAGATGAATTTGCAGCAATAAAGGCTAGGTTACCATAACCTTTACACAAAACAAGCAACATTCTATTACGAATCGCTCAGACGACTTCTATAAGTCTGACGTCACAAACCAAATCTTATCCAGCTAAGAAATGATTTGCATCCAATGTCTGGCCGATTCAGTAATCGGCACAGTAACAATTACTGCCTGTCTCCTAATGATTAACTCGTAATTGCTACCCGACCTTCTAGATTTTTATATTGTTAGGAAAAATCCAGTTATTTCTTTATGCCCAAGATATTATTTATTAATACCTTCGACCGCCTCCACTTCGTCCGCGTCCGCCGCCGCGCCGACCGTCTGATCGAGGACGGGCTTCATTCACGTTAAGACTTCGCCCTTTCAATTCCTTTCCATTCATGCCAGTGATCGCAGATTGAGCTTCATCTTTGCTAGGCATTTCTATGAAACCGAATCCCCTTGATTCACCAGTGAATTTGTCCTTTATAATAGTAACAGATCCGACCTGACCGAAGGCTCCAAAAGCCTGTCGCAGATCCTCTTCAGTGACGTCTCGCGACATATTGCCTACGTAGATGTTCATTCTATCCTCCTTTTATCTTGAACATTTTTTGGATTTCTGCCTAACGGGTTATTCGTTGTGAAGTGTTGCGAGGGTTACACAACCGTGGGGTCATTAGAATAGTAGCCATTGCCGTTACGCCCTTCAAAATGTCCATGTAAGCATTAATTATATCATACACAAATATCATGATTTGTCAACTAGTTACTATCCATGTAAAAATTATTGGTGAATGTGAATACGCCACGCGCAAATAGCTTCGATTTTTTTAGGGTTATTTTTTAATTCCGAATAGATCAAAAATAAATGCATACTCAAAAGCAATATCTTTGAGATAATCATATCGGCCAGATGCACCGAGATGTCCTGTACCCATTTTAGTTTTGAGTAACAGGACATTATTATCAGTCTTCAGAGACCTCAATCGTGCTGTCCATTTAGCTGTTTCCCAGTACATCACGCGCGTATCATTAAGACCGGCTTCGATTAACATGTGTGGATACTCCTGACCCCTCACATTATCATAAGGAGAATACAATTTCATATAATCATAGTATTGTTTCTCATGAGGATTCCCCCACTCTTCATATTCGAGAACAGTAAGCGGTAATGTCGGATCGAGCATGGTATTGAGCAAATCAACAAAAGGCACATCGACGACAACAGCATAAAATAGGTCTGGCCGCATGTTTACTACAGCACCAATAAGCAATCCGCCTGCACTACCACCCTCGATTACCAATTTATCACTCGATGTATACCCTTTTGCAATTAAATGCTCAGCACAGGCAATGAAATCAGTAAAAGTATTCATCTTGTTGAATAACTTACCCTGGTCATACCAGTAACGTCCCATTTCACCACCACCACGTACATGGGCAATTGCATAAATAAACCCACGATCCAAAATACTCAGACGACTCCTGGAAAAATAAGGCTCAAATGGTGATCCATAGGCACCGTATCCATGTAGCCACAGGGGATTGCTGCCGTCCTTGGCCATACCCTTTTTATAGACCATTGATATGGGTATCACGGTACTATCAGTGGCTTTGGCAAAAATCCTCTCTGATTGATATAAAAATGGCTCATATCCTCCCAGGACTTCGTACTGTTTCAATAATTCACGTGTTCGTGTTGCCATATCATAGTCAAAGACCGACTGTGGTGTAATCAGTGACGTATAGTTAAAGCGAAGAAATGTAGTGTTAAATTCTGGATTATCTCCGTGCCAGACAGAGTACACTGGCTCGGGAAAATCAACATAGTAGATCTCATTATTGACGAGATTCATAACGCGGATATTTTGCAAACCATGCTCCATTTCATAGACTATCAGATAATCAGCAAAAACATCAAATCCATCGATTTTGACAGAATCACGATGGCCAATAAACTCCTTCCAGTTTTCTTTATGAGGATTTGTTATTGGTGCTTCCATTAATTTAAAATTTTTAGCATCATCATTTGTGAGAATAAAAAATCTATCTTCATGAGCATCAACATAGTACTCTACTTCAGACTCACGCGGTTGTATGACCTGGAATTCTCCAGTTGGATCATCAGCCGGCAAGTAATATTCTTCTGATGTAGTGTGGCTGTTCATTTGCATGAGTAGATACTCTTCATTTTTTGTCTTTCCTACATAGAGAAACATAGTTTCGTCAGTTTCTTTATAAACGAGCACATCATCAGTTGGTTCAGTCCCGAGGATATGTCGATATAGCCTGTATGGACGTTTTGTGTCGTCTAAAATTGTGTAGAAAATGGTCTTATTGTCATTTGCCCATGCTGCAGTGTAACCGGTATTTGGAATTTCTTCCTTACAGAGTATCTGTTTATCAATATCCTTGATATAAAGTGTGTATCTCTCTTCACCTGTTGTATCTATAGAATATGCGAGAAATCTATGATTCGGGCTGACATTATAAATACCTACTGCCAAGTATTCATGTCCTACAGCAAGTTCATTTTGATCGAGCAATATTTCTTCCTCAGCATCAAGGCTCCCCTTTTTTCGACAATAAATAGAGTACTGTTCACCTTCTTCAGTACGTGAATAATAGTAATAACTATCTACCTTCACTGGCACTGAAAGATCTGTTTCCTTTATTCTCGCTACTATCTCCCTGTATAGACTATCTTGGAAACTTTTGAGATGCGCTGTCATAGATTCAGTATATGAATTCTCAGCTTTGAGATAATCGATCACGTCTGGATTGGATTTTTCTCTCAACCAGTAGTAATCATCAACACGAATATCACCATGGAGCGTATCTATTTTAGGAACTACTTTAGCAACAGGAGGATGAACACTTGTCTTAAGTGGATATGCTGTATTCAATCGAAAACTCGCACAACCAGAAATGCTTATGAGTATAAGAAGAAAAATAATGATATTGAGCCGTGGCCTAAAAATTCCCTTATTCAATAATATCTCCTACTATTTTTGTGTGATGTTTTAATAAATCCAATTTTATTGACGATAGTAAAACTTTTTACCTCGTTACTATCATCTTTTTTGTCACATTAAAATCATCAATCTCCAACCTGTAGAAATAGACTCCAGGCTGCACCTCTCTGCCAAGGTTGTCCGTACCATCCCAGATGATGTGGTCAGATAGTTTTATGGTCGCATCGTCCCACTGTCTAATCAGTCTTCCTATCACATTATAAATCTTTAGGCTCGCTTTACTGTTATCCCCGTCCTCGCCCTGCAAAGCGGGGCAGGCTGATATCTGATATCTGATATCGGTTGTATTACTGAATGGATTAGGAACGTTCTGGTTCAGATCGTATCGTACTGGTTTTCCACCAGTGTCCTCCTCTATACCAACATCAATGACGACTACATTGTTACAGAACTCAGAAGTATTGAAGTTTAGATCAGTCGTCGTTGCAGTCACCGTATCACCTGGGCTGAGACCTGTCACAATTGTACTCCAGTTACCACCTCCATCAGGTGTTGCAAAACCTAAGTAGACTGCACCCTCACCATAGCCTGAAGGGTCTATTCTTGCTCTAAAGATTTCAACTATGGCTTGTGTTGGATCAGTATCGATATCAATTGTACCGGAAATTGTTGTCTGACCTCCACTATAATTGGCACTCGTTATTATTGGGAAGTTACAACCATCATTTGGCCCAGTATCAGGATCGCCTCCATCATTCGCTGTTACTCCATTATCTCCAAGATCTATACCTAATAGGGTATTATCATAAATAGCATTACGGATGATTTGATTGTGATCGGCATTGAAATTATTATAAAATTGTTGTTCCCAAACAGTCACGCCATTATTCCCGTTGTAGGCGATCGTATTGCTGTCAATCACGTTATGCTCGGCAAATCCACCTTGGTATGAATTCCCATACTGTCCAATACTCACCCCATCCATCGTATTACCGAGAGGCGCTAATGCGATATCTAATCCAATGATATTATTAAAGACAATATTTGAGTTGGTGTAGATACCAATTTCGGCATACCCTACAATACAGACGCCTTCAAAATCATTACCTGATATGAGATTGCCATCGACGATATTATCATGTGCACCCTCACCAATGTATACACCATCATGGACATTCCCAAAATCAGTCGTACCGGTGATGTCTGTACCAATATAATTATTAAAAACAGTGTTTTGATACACATCACCCGGAGGACAACTCGCAATACCCACTCCTTCAGCGTAATTATCTGAGATAAGATTACCATCAACCATATTATCAAATGCCAAACCTAGTGTCTCTGGTACACAAACGATATTCACACCAGCCCATAACTGTCCTTGGTTCGTGCCATTCCCATGGGGAATCATTCCGGATTGACCTATTCCGATAAAATTACAGAAAACTGTATTAAGGAACGTCCCATATGGCGTGGCTTGGATACGAATACCATCCTGCTGAAAATTATTAATCACGAGTCCCTGAATGATGTTATTATGCGCGGTAAAGTTGTTAAAAATCCAAAACCCATGTGCTGCTCCTGCATTTATGCCATCAACGACAATCATAAGAGTAGCAGTTGATGGTGGATTAGCACCAGTCGAAGCCCCTGGTTCGCTTAATCCATCAATAAAAACACCAGCTGAATCCCAGAGTATCGGAAGTGGTGATAGAGGAAAAATAGTGTGTGGGCCAGCACCTGGAATATTAAAATCAATAATATCAGGTCCACTATTATTATTGGCTTGTGTTATTGCCCATCTGAGACTTCCCGCTCCTGTATCATTGGTATTTATTACTGTATAGGTGGTTCCGTTTAAATAAACAGGAACAATAATTAATAAGAGTAATACCACAAAGGTTACTCTATTCTCTCTATAACTCCACCCTTCGTAGGATGTTCTTGATACCTTTCCGCACCTTTTCTTCATAACATCCTCCTTTTTTATATTTATGCTATTTTATGCTATAATTTTAAAAATGTCAATTATTTATTCTAAGTATTCATCGCTCTCACAGTCTGGACCGTATCATAACTAAGAGCATTTTGAACTCCTGCAAAGCATCCAAGGCATGAGGTTCATCTGCTGGCATGATAATAATTTCACCTTGCGTGAGCTTGTACGATTGTCCAGAAATAATGATTTCTGCCTCACCATCGATGATATGTACCAATGCATCAAAAGGAGCTGTATGCTCACTCAACCCTTGGCCTTTATCAAAGGCGAAAAGAGTCACTATCCCAGTCTTTTTATCCATTACTGTCCGACTCACCACAGCGCCTTCTTGATAATGTACTAAATCGGCCATGTTGTATGTTTAGGTTACATTTACTTTCGTATTTTTTTGTGTACTATCACGGTCCATGCATTACCTTCACTATTTATTAAGAGACCTATTTTCGTCTTAAAAGTGTTATATTATCCATTAAATCTACCTGTTTTTTCGCATTGATAAAACCAAATGCAATTTCATAGTAGAGTGGTGCATTATATACCTTCATACGAGCTCGATTTAATTTCAGTACGAATTAATCTTCTTCCCAACCAGCAAGCCGAGCCATCATCCACCAGACAGCCCTACCTTTCTGTTCACAGCTTTCATAGGTCGTATGGCCTGCCTCATCTCCGTTGAAATGTGAGTGTTCTACCGGAACAGTATGACTGCTGTAACTATATGTTGCTTGTTCCCACGAATCAGTATTTGAATCATACCACCAAGAATCGAGGTCAGCGAAATCAAATAAAAATTTGTCATGATCCTCACAGTACTGTCGAATTTGTTCATTCCGTAGATAGCGATTGTATCCTTCAGCACCTGTTGCTTGTGCATTACCAGTCATATAGATAAATGTCACATTGGGAAACTCTGACTCAAGCACACTAATTGAATCGAGGTAGGCTTGCACTTCTTGTTGCGAATAGTCAATGAGTTGACAGCACCAGCACCACATAGATACATTAATTGTAGGGTTATTATTGAACACAGCACGGGTCATGTTCATCCCGTCTCCAGTCTCCCAGTACAAATCAGGGGTGATATATGTCTCGCTTTCCTGACCATCGAATATGCAGAAGGCACCTGATTCATTTGGTAAGTGGCTATTTCCGATAGCAACATTGTAGTCGGAATCATCATTTTCTATCCTTTCTAAACCGGTCGTCAGTTGACCACCGTGGGAAGTATGTGCATAATGCAACTTTATCTTTACCTGAACAGAATCAATCCACTCCGCTGGTATCTGGGAAAGTATGGATGAAAGATGGTCGATAGTGAATGGAGAAGATGAAGTTCCGTTACCATCAGTGCCATTCGTTTCATCTTTTTTACACACTACTGAACTCATAAATATAAACAAACAACCTATCACAAACACTTTACCAGCATTGCTTCTCATACTATACCTCCTTTTGTGTATTTGCCAATATTTTTCATTATTTTCAACATCCAGAACAGAAAAGCCATTTAATCACATAGGTGTCATTCATGGATCGCCTGTTCTAATAGTTCTTCAATCTCATCAATTTCAAAATCAGCATGCTTTCTCCTCACCTCAATTTCCTCAGGCCACATGTGCTTAATGACATGTGTTGTCAGTACTGTTGTCATCCCAACTTCCTTAGCTCCTCTTAATTCATCAGTACCACCGTCACCAACAAATAAACTTTCTTTAGGTAAAACATTGAGTTCCTTCAGACATATTTCATAGATTTCTTTTTCTGGCTTGATATAACCAACATTGTATGAAAATATTGTACTATTAAAATACTGTTTGATTGGTGAATTGTTCCATCCAGTTATTTCATTAACATCACTGTTGCTAATGAGACCAAGTAGTTTTCCCGAGGCTTTCAATCTTTTTAATGTACTGATGGTCTGCGGATCGATATTTTCCAGTGAATATTTAAAGCGATTAATGCGATTATTTGCTGCCTCTCTAATAACCGCTTCACTGATATTAGGATTTATTGCGTGTGCCATTTTTCGAATGATTTCAAACGGATCCTTTATTTTTCCTCGGAGTCGATCTTCTGAGTAATACCATAAATGCTTATTCCACTCCTCTCTAGGAACACCCAAAATATCTTTTGTGCCCTTCCTCGGTACCTTGGTGGATTCTAATGACGTTAAGGTATGGAATAGATCAAAAATTATTGCTCGGTATCTATCTAAATTAAGTGAACCTCTTTTTTTATTGTAAATAAACGAAGTTTTCACTCTACGTTACAGTATTCTCGCACAGCCCGCTTTCCTATAAGATCTTCAAGACCTGCGTCTCGGTTATTTGCATCTGGTAAGCAGAATGCTGGCGCTGTATCTCCAACCTTTAGAGTTTTGCTCATGATTTCTCCTCTTACATTTTTCGGGTGGCGAGGTATTGTAGATTTTCTTCATGCGATGGGTATATGTAGATATCATTATTTTTCAAACAAAAAGGTATCATAACATGTCCGTTTTTTAGATGAATAGCATAGACAGGTTTACCTTGTTCCAATGTAATTTTCACTTCTTCTGCTACCCATAGACTTTTATATGTATCCTTTCCAACCAATACAATGGTTCTTGAAGCTGCCGTAATTGGTCCTTCGATCGCATGACGGATAGCTTTTAGGTCTTTAGTACGCCAGCGTTTCATAAGATCCTGTACCATGAAATTCAGTCTCGTGTACTGTGGATCCATTGCTTTTGTTTTAATTGCAAGAACTGTATCTCTGTCTGACTCAGAAAAGCTAAAAAATACAACATTTGCTGTAATTTTTTTCCTCTTTCGTCGAATGCTAAATAACATATTCATATTTGTATTGGATATAACATTGTATTCACCTATAGTAAGAAGTCAAGCCACATTGAAATATTATTATTCTAATATTTTGTATTGCATATAAATCAATCTACAATTGATAAGGCGGTATAACCTCTTCTTTTGTCACAGGTACTCTCCAGGTCTCTCTTCTATACCAGAGGTAGGCAAGACCAGCACCGATAATATTACTCAACGCCATTCCAATCCATATGCCTCGCTCTCCCCAGAGCATGCTCAAGAAATAGGCGAGCGGAACCCTGAGACCCCATAGTCTTATAACCCCGATCACCATCGACTCTTTGGTTCGACCTGCTGACCTGACCACATTCGTCGATATAAAAAAGATTCCGAAGAATGGCATACTAATAAGAAAATAGGTGTAAAAAATTGATCCTTCGGTAATAACCAAAGGGTCATTGATGAAAATCCCAACAACCTTGGTGCGGAGTAAAAAAATGATTATTGTCGGAATTGAAATGAGGATTGTATTAATTATTATCGTTTTTCTAACAATCGTTTTAATCCGGTTAAAATTTTGTGCACCGAGATTCTGACCAACCATTGTTGACATCGCCATACTGATACCATCTGAAACACTGAAAATTAAGTTGATAATCCTCTGTCCAATACCGTATGCTGCTATCACAACGCTGCCAAAATGCGAAACAATGCCCATTACCACAACAAAACCAAGAGCATTTAATGATTGACCAATACTGGCTGGCAAGCCTACTGTGAAGAGTTTTTTGTAGAGACCAAAATCTGGTTTGAACTCTGACAAGAAAAATTTAATCCCCAACTTACCACTAAAAATAAGGTAAATGCTCAAAATCGATGCGACTGAATACGCAATGATTGTTGCGAGAGCCGCACCTAAAACTTCTAATCTTGGAAATGGTCCAATGCCAAAGATCAGGAGTGGATCGAGGACAACGTTTAAGAGAATAGCAACAGAATTAATGATCGTTGGCGTCTTGGTATCGCCGATTGCCCTGAGTGCAAAAGAAAAAGCAAATCCTTCAAAAGTAAAAGGAACTCCCAGAAACATGACACGTAAATATATTACGGCATTCATGTAGGCATCAGCAGGGACACCAAGAACATACAAAATCCATGGTGCGATAAAAAAACCTATTACTCCGAGGAGCAAAGATGAAAAAAACATGAGTGTCAGTAGATTTGCGATGTTGTGTTTTACCTTATCCCACTGGGCTGCGCCAGCATATTGAGAAATAAATGCAAATCCAGCGACTGCAAATCCTGCGCCGAAACTCATCATGGTCCAGATGAAAGGGAAGGAAACTGTCGGTGCTGAAACTGCCTCGCGCCCTAACTTTCCCAACCAGAACGTATCAGTGAGGTTATAGATAATGAATATGAGATTAAAAAAAATGAGTGGGTAGGCAAGCCTCAGTAACGTTTTCTCAATACTACCGTTAAGAATCTCGCCACGCATTCGTTCATGTTTTGCTCCAATCATTATGCCATTGTACACATAATTTTACACAAATCAAGTTCGGTTGAAGGAAATTATATGCGGATTAAAAAATAAGAAAGTAGTGGGATTAACTCAAACGGCATAGTGATGTAACACCAAAAATATAATTACAATGTAACAGTGTAGTTTTTCAGTTTTTCAAACGCACTATCCCAGTTTTTTTCAAACCACTGTCGAGCCTCGTCCCATTCAGGTGTATTTCGCCAACCAGCGTGTAACAGATGAATCTCGCTATCTTCTACTGATTGACGCACAAACACGGTAACATTAGTAAGAGGTCTTGCATTGTTCATAAAATGCTTAAACTGTTTTGGTCCTTTCCATTCAAAAACAATCAAACTATTCGGTTGGAACACCAATACTTTACACCCGATTGTACTGTCATTTTCTCGATCTTCTACGTTCCAAAATAACTCATATTTGCCGCCGACCTTGGCTTCTACATCAGCAGCCATTGTCAACCAGTTTTCAAGATGTTCGTTGACAGTAAACATTTGGAATGCTTTTTGCTCATCGCACGGTAAATTAATCGTTCGATATATAATTTTGTCCATATATTCACCCCTCCCTATTCAGCGTTTTATTGACTGACCACTCTACCGGTCACAGCTTTTTCGTCCGTAGGTTTCTGCTTTTTCGTTCGTCCCGTGAAATACGTAATAATAATAATGACGCCTCCACCAATAAAAATTATAAATGATATAAAGAATAATACTAGGCTGCTGAATATTGTGCCAAATAATTTTGATTGACCAATAGCCAGTACAATCTCAGGATGCTCCTTGTCATCACCATAGTGTGCAGTAAAATTATACTTCCCTGGGTTAGTGATTTCAAATGCAAAAATAGACACACCAGCATACCCGCCTGTTTCATAGGTCTCATTCATTGTCGACTGCGTCAACATAATATTCTCACCTGTCGTCTCAGAAGTTAGTGTGACTATCACACTCGAGGGAAGTTCTTCACCGGTCGAATATACCTTATTATTGATCACACTGCGGTATTCGTAGTACACAGTATACATACCTGGTTCATCAAGATGGATATCTTGTGTCCCTGGGACTACGACCTTGTTCTTCGGCATTGAACTCGTTACCTGGTTGATCAAAAAAATAACAAAGATTATGAACCCTATAAGACCGACTGCTACTGTTACACCGCCAATAATGTAGTATGTGCGGCTCTGAGACTTTGCTCTTTGTTCCACTATTCCTCCTTTGAGATACAATTCTTTGCTGATGCTATTTCTTAAAATAGAATGCGTACATCGGACGAATTGCACATATGACTGATAACACAATGAACCACCATATGTTTATGGTCATTACGTGTGGTATGAGTTTTACAATAATAAGTATTATACCCATGGCGCTTATCTGAACTAATTTTACGTCAAAGATCGTCAATTTTTTCACTCGTTCATTAAAGAAATCTATGAAATGCATAACAAACCTCCTTTTTATAATTTCCTGCACACCAATTCACCGTTTCCTATTGGCACGACTAATGCATCGACTCGCTCGTCATCGAGAACCCTATCGACCATAGGCTGTAAAATTTCATGGTGACTTATGATATTGTCAGCAACCAGTATCCCACCACTCACCATGGTGGGAATGAGTTTCTCATAACACTCAGCATATACCTCTTTCTCAGCATCGAGAAAACAGAAAGAAACATTCTTATAGTTATCCAGAAATTCTCGCGCGTCACCATGTATGAGTTCGATGGTATCTTCGACTCGAGCCATACGAAACGTCTCCTGTGCTAAACGAACTTTCTCTTCGAGTATCTCAAAGGTGATGAGTTTACGGTTACGTTGCCGGCACGTCAGCGCTAACCAGAGTGCAGAATAGCCACCACTCGTGCCGATCTCTAAACATATACCATCAGGTGCACTTGCTGCGAGTAATGCAATAAACTCACCGGTTTCTGGAGGTATTTGACGTAGCCGATCCTGTGGAGGTGTTTCACGCTGTTTCTGTTTTTTGCCCAGAGATTCGAGAAACAACATTCTCTCCTTTATCGGCTGCGGAATCGTGTGAAACATATACGTATTGTATTTAGCTATGTATGTATGTCAATGAATGTGTGGAATAAAATAGTATCGTCTCGCGAATTTACCTATCATGAAGTAATCCGCGATTTCGTAAACGCTCTTTTTCCCACGTCATAAAATCTTCTGGTGGATGGATTATTTCGTCATCAGGCTTTCGTTTTAATTCTACAGCATCATAAGGACATCCTGTTACACAGAGACCGCATCCAATACAGCACGTGCGATCCACAGTTGTGATTCCATTATCCTCGCGAATTGCCTTTACTTGACACCGCTGCACGCATATGCCACAATTCTCACACATGTCAGGATTAATAACTGAGTAATAGTTCGCTGCAGCCACTGATGTATCTATGCCCCAGTCAGTAATGCCCCTTAAAATACCACAGCAACACCCACAACAATTGCAGACATACGAGAAATTTTTAGCAATATTGCTCACGCAGTGAACCAACCCAAGCTCTTCAGTCTCATCGAGAATTGCTAATGCCTCTTCTCGTGATATACTATCAGGTCGTGTCGGACGCTCAATCAGCGAGAAACTGAGACAATTTTTTAATGGGAAATTACACCGTCTTTTTCCAATTAAATCTTGTTGTACGCGACAGATACAATCACGCACGCTGAATGATTTTGCCGACTCGAGTATTGACCGTGCATCATCATAAGGAAGAATCCATTCAGACTTTACTGTACCGTGCACAGGCACTACGCGGTGGAGTGCTGGCTGCGGTTTCATAATACCAACTGCTCCACCATCAGCCATGTATTCCTCAAAGAGATGGGCGAATTCATGGTCCATAGTTTCTAACTGGGATTCGTAAATGCCGACGGTAAACGGTGCGAGACGGAAGCGCAGCGTATTGTTTTTCTTATCTGCCTTAGCCCACACCAGTCCGCGTTTTGCCATATTCTTCAACGATGTCTTTACGTCATCAGCAGGTAATCCGATCCGTATCGCTATTGCATCGACTGCTTCCATATCACCAGTCAGTTGACTTGCAAGTGCTGCCTCTTCTGGAGAAAAAATTTTTTTCAGCAGCAGTATTTCAACATTCGATGGTGTACGAGGAAACCCATTCGGTAGTTTATCGAGAGCATGAGCAAGTCGTTCACATACACTATCATCTATTGAACTATGCATTTCTCCTACTCCTTATGCTTAACGAATTACTATCTGTTATGGAATATAACCACCACCTCAATTTCCAATTAGTTCTCGACTTTGCTGTCCGTTCAAAATATATCTTCATCACGCATCCATCAGTTGTTTTGATTAGGAACCAATGTTTACGAACATATCTCTCTTTACCACCACTCTTGCATGGCGATACTTCTTTCCATTTTTTGAGTACTGAATCTACTGTATACTCCGTATTTATCCAGATAAATCTTTTGGGTAATCTAGGTTCTCCTTTTGCTATACCTATGGTATCAAATGTCCCAGCAAGTGGCTTTATCTGATCACTTATGAAATTTTCTTTCATCTCTGTTAATCGAATCGCTCACCCTCTATTCGCTCTCCACCCACTACTTCCTTACAATTCGATCCATCTACCTTCACTTCATATTCTTTTCCTGCAAAAGAAAATTCGTACCTGTCACCTCTAAAAAATTTTATTTTTTTGTCATCATCTTTAAAAGAAGGATAGAGGTCTTCGTATACTGTAGGATCGGTTAACTTAATCAAACTTCCATGCATCACGTCGTAGAGCCAAATTTCCTTATTCATATTAAAAACAAATTTAGAACCACTGTTTGACCATACAATAGATATTCTACCATCTATTGTGCCTTGTTCAGTTATCCACTGAACATCACCGTCGTGTGATACAAGGAAAATATCATATCCCTGGGCAGTTTCGCCAACATATGCAAGATATGATGAATCAGGTGAATATACATATGTTGGTTCAAGTCCGAAAGGAAAATCATCTGAAGTAGCGAGAATACCAACCTCATAACGTTCATCAGTATTGAAAAACCACACTGTATTTTTTTCCACCTCTATCCATGATACCGGCTTCGTATATTGTTCCAACAACGCGATAATGTCACTATTGCCCAGTGCATTCGCTACCATTAAAGGTGTTTCACCAGATGTATTTTTTGCTTGAACGTCTGCACCATGCTCTAATAACAATCTCACGATTATTGTATCTCCCTGAGCTACTGCTGCATGGAGAGGTGAACTCTCGCTCATAGCAAGATTGATATTAACGAGAGCCTCCCTTTCTAAAAGATACGATACTATTTCTGTATAGCCACTTTGAACTGCCAGATAGAGTGGAGTATATCCCTCTTCATCACAGGCATCTATAGAGGCTCCGTGAGCCATAAGTACCTTTGCGACATCTAAATAACCATTACGAACTGCACTATGGAGAGGTGTCTCGCCAAGGTATTCGACATCCACACGTGCTCCTTTGGCGAGAAGCAGTGTCACAGTATGTACATGACCATTTTCTGCAGCATAGTGGAGTGGTGTTTCAAAACCAAATTGATACTCATCATACCATCCATCAACATATGCACCCTTATCTACTAAATATTCTGCAATCTCCGAGTATCCATACATCGCAGCGTAGTGCAACGGTGTGAACATATCTTCATCTTCTGCATTCGGGTTGGCTGCTCTGTTGAGAGCGTCCTTAACCGCCTCTATAGCTCCTGACTGTACCGCTGAAAATAAATCGTGATTAGCAGTTATCTGTTCATCAAATCCAGCGGCATTAATCATAGAAAGTAGTAACATAATCGAACTAAACAAAAACATATTCTTCATAGCACTCCCTTCATTGCATGTATAATGATATGGGTTCTATAATATGAACATACGAGACTTTAGTCTTTTTACGAATGGTAAGGGTACAGTATCATCCTTTCGCCAATAGTGTATCTATCCACCCAAGGATTTTTTGTGTCAATGATGGCAATTCATCTGTTTTAGATGCAGATGTAATAACATCAATATCATAGTCGTCTGTCTTCCAGTCACCTGAACCAGATGTTGTTACGAGGATAATTTTAGGTAAATCCTGTGCTCTATCGAGATATTTTTTCACATCCGGTTGTAATTTCGATTGTTCTGTGGTATGTATCAATACCACGGCATCCCACTCATCTTCATCAGTTTCATGTAATGCAGTAACGTCAATTACATTAATGTTGGCTTTTTCTCTAAGATGTGTAGTTAAACTCTCCACCAGCGCATTTTTAAAATTACTTCCTTGACTTGCGATCAGCACCTTATACTCTACCTCTGCACGAGTAATCTCATACGACTCGATCACGCCCTGTTTATTGACTAATAGGTAAATTCCAAAGGCAACAATAAGTATAACAGCAACAGCACCTATTATGGTTAAAACAATCTTTAATATTTTCACTATGCCTCCTCTTTTCAGCTCTCGGTATGCAGTCTACGTATGTTAAAGCTTATGCTAAAACAGTGGAAAGTCAAGATAAAAATATTGAGTATAATGCCGTCCAAATATGATGTTACACTACTTATCTAATTGTTTTAAACACCAGAGCACTCCCCTATGCATAATATCCCAATCAGACCCTCTATCATCTAATTCATCACCAAATTGTACCTCATCACGCTCACTATCTTCCTCAATTTCAGGATGCGTACCAATGATGAATACCCGACCGTCTCCGTAATCAAAAGCAAGCATTGCTGGCTGATCACAGTCTGCATATCTACCTAAAACTGTCACTGCTGCATCCTGATCTGGTATTAAAACCGGTCCCCAATAATAGAGTACCCAGAGAGAATCCGGTTCAGATTGTGTTATCGCATGTGTCGAATCAACAATAGTTATCTTACACATACCATAGTCTGGGTATGGAATAATTCCATCGACTGGTCCCTTAGTAGTACCAGAAAAAAGTCCGAGAGGAGTCATAGAGAGCTGTTGACCTCGCCAGATGACCTTCTCACCGGCAAAATAAGCTCCACCACAAATCCCAATGTACGCACCACCGTTTTTAATAAAATCCCTGATGTTTTCCTTACCAGCAGCAGATATGTCCTGTGAATATTGATACATATCACCGCCTGGTATACACACAATTTTGAACACATCGATATTCTTATTTATGTATGCTGCATCGACCTGTGTCACACTATACCCCATCCATGCAAACATACTCTCAAGCGCCTGTATAGATTCATCCCAGCAGCCATTATCTGAGTAGAGCGCGACATCCGTCATATTATGACAAAAATTCTCACACATATGTCACATGAGAAGTGCTACAAGAGAGACAGGTAAATATAGAACTAATCAGCTGTCACAACGTCATCTAAGAAGTTTAAGAGGTTCTCGCGCACAATGATAAATTATGTAAATATGTTCTGAATGTATTAAGGATGGTCACAACCGTTTCTATTGAGTTTCAGCCTCACTCTTAAGTGGCCATAACTTCTGTAGTTGTTCTCGGCCAAACGCCGGCGCAGCAGCACTAAAATATCTTAGAAGTACATCGCCATCATTCATTAAACCATGCGATGCTTCTGATGGAATAAAAATACAATCTCCAGGTCCAACACGTGCTGTTTCATTACTGACTGTCATGTACCCACTACCCTCGAGTATATAGTAAATCTGCTCGGGCTTGTGGCTATGAACATGCTGCTTACCACCAGGTTTTATTTCCACGACTGATGTAGTGAGATGTTGACTATTACCTGTGATTGGTGATGCTAATAGATATGAAACAATTCCCTCTTCACGAATGTAACGCGGTGCATGTACTTTCTTCAAAATGATCATATCATTACTATATATTAAAATTCTTCATCAAGATGTTATTTAATTTTCTTTTCGAGTCTTTTTATTTCAGTGAAAAGGAGGTCTACATCGACACCTTTTTTATACGCTATTGACTGGTCTTTGTTAGTGTAATTGAATATCTTTTCATATTCCTTAAGTGCTTCCAGGAACCTCCCTTCATCTTCTAACATCTTACCACGTTCTCTATAATGTTTGGCAAGGAGATTTAGGCCCTCTCTATAATATTCACTGTAACCTGTAATGAGCGCATCTTTATACGATGCGAGGCTGTGCGTATGTCCGTAATACATGACATCTTCGAGCGCTTCGATACCAGCTTCCTCATTATTTCTGTAGAGGACAATAGCTTCTTGATATAACCTCTCAAACTCTGGTGTAATCTCTTCAACTTCCTTCTTCTCAAGCTGGTATCCGAAAAAAGCCATCACAATAAAAAGTACCACAACAACGCCTACAATAATAAGAATAACTTTTTTCATTATACCTCCTTGCAGCTTCTTCTAACTAAATTGTATACACCCTCAAGAAATTGTCAATTATTCCAGTAGGATAATCAAAAAATTATTTTTCTATTACACAGAGAACACCGTGCCAGGGATTGGGCACAATAGAGAGTGGCTTATTCGGTAATTTAAACTGTTTTTGGCTTACTCCAGATCCCTTGAGCAACATCTCAACGACTGCATGTCCATTTTCAAAATTAATAACCAAACGGAGTGGCGTTTTAAAAGATTCTGGTACACCTTTTTGCTCAACATTTGCAGTAAGGAAATAGTTACTACCATCACCCACCTCGACCTGGTACTCAAATTTGTAGAATGGAATAGCAGTACCGTACACCCATTGATTAAAAAACCAATCCATATCTTCATCAAAATGTTTCTCAACGATTTTTTTGAAGTCTTCAGTCGATACAATCTTTCCTGAATAGGTATCCACAAATTCCTTCATCATCGCAATAAAACGGTCATCACTTTTTTTATCGTAATCAAAGAGCATCATGCGGAGCATATGGAGCACATACGCACCCTTGGCATATAGTAACCGCATGCCGAGAGGTGTATCGAACGAACCTAATCTCTCTCCAAGCCATATTGGACCGAGTGCATTTGCATTTGAACCTTCATCAGTTTTTGCGAACACTTGTTCTTGAAGCATTTTCATATATCCCTTAAACCGTTCTATACCTTCTGTCGTCTGAAGATACAATGCTGCTGAATAGGTAGCAAATCCCTCTTCGAGCCACATATCATGATACGAATTCGTTAAAACAGTGTGTCCCCACCACTGATGTGCTATTTCGTGGGAAGCCAGTGTTTCAAACCACATCACAGACCTATCACTCTGAATCAATCCGAGCCTCTCTTTCAAAGATTCATCAAAAAAAGCTGTGTACGGCAAGAAGACGAGTGTAGGCCAGCTCTGTCCAAAGTATCCTTGTGGCTGTTGAGATACTGTAATCGTACGAATCGGTATCTTACCAAAAAAGTGGGTATACACCTCATACGCATTACGACTCTCAATAGCAGCATTCTTACCCATTCCTTCGGTCGTTAGTTCCTGCGGTAAAATCATTAATTCTGATTGTAATTCTTTGTATTCTTCAAGCAGAAGACGAATCATCAATAAGTCGTCAGATAACTTAATATTCGTATAGCAGTCTATCGTACAGAGTGAACCCTTCTGAGTCTCTCTGGCAAACTTACCATAATTGAATCCAGCAGCACTGATCTCTATCTCGCTGTCCCATTCTGAGTACGCAATACCATCCTCAGTCCACCTGCGTCGCAGCTCGCCAGTGCTGAGAAGTGTCATGTCTTCAGGTACAGCAAATTTTATATTGAAACGTCTTAGATCGTGTGGATTTGTATAGAAACTCGGATACCAGGAATCTCGCTCCCACACCACAAAATTATCTCCGCCAACATCTTCTATTATATCATCACCCGAATACGCCACAGTGAGTGTATAGGTTTTCCCTTTTCTAAGCGGTTCAGGAAATGCTATCCATAATTCTGCATCTTCCTCTTCATCTTCTTGAATAAAAAAACAGGTATCTGATGCATCAAAGATTACACTTTCTACCTGAAGAAAAGGAGAGAGTATTATCGGAACTACTCTCATACTATCAACAAGACTCGTAAAGCGCATGCGTGCAGTTGCACTCAGGTATTTTTTTGCATCGATTTTGACATCGAGATGCATAGTCTCTATGTCAAAACGAGATTGTTGTTGCAATAATTGCGTCTCAATATGTGCTGAATACCAAATCTCAAAGTCTGCTCGTTCTGAAAAAGGTATCTGTTTAGAATGAAGGAGACTAACAGCTTCTTCATCTAATGGGTCAATGATGAAGAGCAAGTTTTCTACGTCATCGGAGCATTCGAGAAAAGCAACAAAGAAATCACTATACTTTGTACTGATGAGGTCAGACAATACCCGCGCATCAATATTCCAGATAAAACGCTCACGAATTCTCTCTTTAAATTCTGTAACCACCTCAATAATACCATCGATAGGGTGTGCCACTATTTCCTGATTGCTCGTTATGATTTCATAGGTGCTATCAGTAAACAAAAAAAGAACCTGCTCAAATTCCTGTTCGAGTATATCCTCACCAGTGAATCGTCGAATTTGCTGTCTCTCAACTTTATCATTTGGTGACAACCGAAAAATCCCCTTACCTTTGAAAAAAGCAACCACAACTCTGCTATTGACCGGTTTAAAAAAATATACATAGCCTGAATCAAGAATAAAATCGGCATCTTCTTTGCTAAAAGAATACGTATCAACCTGAATCACACGAGATGAATCCAATGATACATTCCGTATTGCTGTATACATTTTTTGAATATCTACCAAAGACAAAGTAGTACCATCTTGTGTGGATGCTTGAAGAAACATTATGCAACATAAGATTGCGGAGAAAATACAAGTAACATATCTCATGGTTACCTCATTTCTTCGTAACAACCAGCTGGCATGAGATATTGAGGATAGACAGTCCTCAAGAACCTTCTCACTTCATAGCAGAGGTGACATTCATTCACAAAATTTTTATTTTTTTTGTAGCCCTTTCCTACGGCTAATTGTAAAAGTCCTATTGGTCCCTCTTCTACAACAATGCGCATGATTGGATGGTCTCTGTAATCATAGTTCTCAAGTACCTCTGTTATAGATTTCTCTTTAGCATTGCCGATACAAATACCTGGACAGAGTGTCACATTACCTTCACAATCGATTTCAACTGTGTGAGGATTTTTGCAATCACCACCTAACCAGCGTGGAAGTTGGCATCTACCACTCGGTATTTCCGTCTGAAGCTGCATATCCTCAGTGAGATAGTCTGCTGCCCGTCCTTCGAAAGAAATCGGGTATTGAAAGAAGTGCACCTCAGGTAATCCATTCAGGTTATCAATTATTTTCGTTGTTATCTTATTATATGCATTATCATAATCTTTGGATACAATATAATAACTATCCACAGCAATCGTATCAAAATCAAGCTGTGTTGCCGCCACGAGAGCTGTCTTCACGATGTCTAGAGGAATGTATTCCTGGTGGAAAGCATCCACGCTGAAGGTAATACACGTTAAACCAAATTCTTTTAGCGTGCTCAGTTTCTCTTCAGCTACTGTTCTTGTCTCTGCCCAATAGCCATTCGTAATGACCCATCGCTGAAGAATATTCAGTTCTTTAGCTTTTCTCAGATAATTGTGTAGTTCTTCGAAATATAGAAATGGCTCACCTCCATGTATAGTTAGTGATTGAATTGGTTGCATAGTAGTTATCTCGGTGAGCCATCGTATTGCATCTCCTGAATTCATGTAACCTTCTCTTTGATGTCCAGCCCTGTAGCTACAATGTTTACATTGTGACGGGCACCTAAATGTTAATAGAAAATCAATGCCTCTTATATTCATGCCGTATATTTATTTTTAAACCAAGAAGTAGCCTCTGGATAATCATCAATCAGCTCAGCTCGTTTGACACCATCTTCTGGCCGACCCTGATGGTTATCTTTAATCGTCTTTAAAAAACATGCAACCAACCATTCTTTAGTATTATCTTTTTCACCAAGAAGAAATGATATCCTCTTAGCAGTTGCTTGTAAATTTATGTTCAATGATGCAATTTCCTTCACTGAAATCTCATGCAACCACGAATTGATTGCGATTGCATACACTAATGAATGTTCTTCAATAAAACGCCTAAATTCATGTGCCATTGATTGCTTGCCGCTAAACTGTCCTGCACACAAAAGACCAGCGTCAATAATCATACCTTGAGCACAAGAACATCGTGGAATAGATGCATCATCTGGACATCCTGCCTGGCACTTAAAACAACCAAAAGGAAACGGAGTCCATGGGTCTTCTAACACCGATGTCTGCTGGCATTCACTACCACAGAAATGTTTAAGAGAATATACTGAAACCTCATTAGCAGTAATGAGAGATATAAGTTTTTCTACAAAACTTTTGTTCTTTTTCGTGGGTTCTCCAAGAAAGCGAAAAATCTTAAAATCTAATGAATCCTTGGGCTGATTCTGTGCAAGCCAGTTCTTCAGTGACTCACCATATTTATTAATCATCTCCGTCTGTTGATCATTCATACTGTGGGAATCATGATAACCAAGAGCATCTAATAAACCACGACCTTCGCAGCCTATCTTCAACGGATTTGACAGTTGTGTATTACCTATCTCCTCACATACAATTTCTATACTCTCAGGAAAGAGAGGATGTCTGCGACAGAATTCAGCGATATGAGCACGTATTAATCGTTGTTCACTGGTTAATTCACCTAATGTCGACTGCATGTCATTAAGCCATAAAATTTCTTTATCCCACGTTGAAGGATCATCAGTGATTTTTATGTTAAACCAATGATTAAAAATCTTCGCTTCTGAAGAAAATTTTTCTTCTTCAAGTATCATTTCAAATCCCATTGGAACATATTTATATGCTACAAGTTTCACACCCATCGCACACTTTCTTTAAAATTGTATTTCATCAAGCAAACCAATATTTTTTCGCCTCGAGAAATGCTTTTACGCCTTTTTTCTTCAGTATTCTTAAGTTTCTTAAATGACCGATTCCATGAACCCCTTCTAAGAAATTGAGTTTTTTACACTTCTCAAATTCACTACACTCCCAGCATCCATTTAAACCTTTTTTCACACAGCACGTTCTGATTTTACAAAAAGGTGGACCACCGCCACTGTGACATGTTCTCTTACAACGAAATCTAACCATTAAACCCAACACATCATAACAGGAATCGTAATGTTTGAATTGTTTAAAATACTTCGATAACCCGCGAGCAGTCCTATCGAACTTTGTCTGCCGAAGTTCTTTTCTTAAATCCCTTGCAAGATCAGCAATTGTACCTTTGTAACCAAAACAATCTCCACAATAGAGCCCACAATAGGCAATCAAATTTTTATTTTTCTTTGCCACGCTCGAACCTTCCTATTTAAATATTCTTAGACACGTCCATGATAAAATGAATACATTATTTCACTAACAAAATTTTCTCAACATGCTTATCTTCATCGATATCCAGGCTACAATAATAGGTACCATTTGCCAATTTAACACCTCGACTATCTCTGCCATCCCAAGGGACTGTGTAAAAACCTGAATTTTCTGTTCCTGTTGATAGAGTTCTCACGAGACGACCTGTAACATCGTAAATTTTAAGACTAATGTCAGATGTCTGTAATAGATGGTAGGTTATCATAGTATTAGTAGTAAATGGATTAGGGTGAATCAATCCGAAACCACTACCAAGACTAGGTTGAGCATCTCTCAAAAATATATTAATGAGCTGTGGTGGCTGGTTTGGTTTCAATGTTACGAGTGTCGAGTTTGGTACTGCTACCCACCACGATTCAAGCGTATCGAGTGGTTTCGAGGCTGCAACCCAGTAATCAGAAATTTCCTCATGAGGATAATAGTATAGTGTGAACCCTCTCTCTGATGGCTTTGTATAATGGAGTGCCCATAAGGTTGAACCATCAGACATGACAAAATTAAACTGTGCCGAATTAGTACCCAACGCAGAATCAATTTTAGTTATAGCTAACTTTATACACTCTTCGATTGAATAGTTATGGTACACGTCAATCATCTCCATAATGTAAATAGCGTAGAGATCCGAATCGAGATAATCAGGTGCATAGTCAGGTGGATTCAATGCAAGATACGTGGGGTCTA
Organism: candidate division TA06 bacterium DG_78; assembly: GCA_001303225.1. Taxonomy (GTDB): domain Bacteria; phylum Hydrothermota; class Tepidihabitantia; order SM23-42; family SM23-42; genus DG-78. The sequence goes on from LJNI01000031.1 coordinate 23,467, forward strand.
TACTCTGTATGAGCGCTAACAAAGCGTCTACAGGTACGAGACCATTGTGTGCAAAAAGCATGTGGAAATCTCTGTAAAAACCATCTCGTTTGAATGGGTGTGGATCCGGTATTCCAGAAGTCAATCCGCTACTCCCACTTCGCACATGAGCGATTGCAGATCCTTCAACATAGTTGACCAAATCATTAACCACTCTATCGTATCTCAGGTCTATTGGCGCGCTCGGCTCGCCCCGCGATATTACTGGTAACAGTACACTACTGTCTGGAGCAAGATAATAACATATCCCCCAGCCATCTGGATTATTAGTACCGAGAGATTTGAGTGAGTCGAGGTGGCTTCGAATCGTATTCTCGAATGAAGAATCTGATCCAGAGAAAATTATTCCCCAAAAGCGGCAATTATGCGCATTACGATCCTGAGATGTAAAATGAGGCGCAATGAAATATGTAATAAGGACGACGATTAACCCACATACCACTATATAGATACATCGTCTCGCTCTACTCATGAATTCCTTCAGTTAGTGTCCAGTATAATTATATAGAGTCACTCTACGTTGTCAATGCCACCTAAGGCGGTATTGTCTTATCACAATATTCTCTTCTGAGAATTGAATAAACTTTCAAATCCTGATATTTTCCTTTAGCAAACAGACCCTCTCTCTGTATACCTTCAAATTTCATTCCAACCTTTTGCATAACTTTCTCAGAAGCACTATTTGTTAAAAAACACCGAGCTTCAATCCTGTTCAACTCCATTTTCTCAAATCCGAACTTAATGACCTCTCTCAGTGCCTCGGTCATCAAACCTCTATTCCAATATTTTTGGGATAATGCAAAGCCTAATTCAGCACGGGCATGGGAGGGACGCCACCACATGTAACCGCATGTGCCGATACATTTTTTGTTCTCTTTATACACAAGACCCCATTCACTCAACCCGGTATTCTCGTATCTCTGAGTCATAGAGTTTATAAAACTTATCGAATCTTCTATGGATTTATGAGGTTCCCATGAAACGTATGTTGCCACTTCAGGATCAATAGCATACTCAAAAATATCCTCGGCATCATTCAAACTTATTTTTCTTAAAATCAATCGTTCGGTTTCTAATGTCGGGAAAACACCAAAAATATCTTCAACCTTCATCATTATGATTTCAATTCAACCAATTCATGCACATTACCAAATGGATCTTTGAATGCGATGAACTTACCAGCAGGAAAATCTTGTGGTATTTCATGGAGAAGTTCCACTCCTTTGCGCTTTAAATCATCCATTTTTTTAACTATGTTATCAGTCTTGATACAGATGAGTGTCTGTGATACATTCGGATAATCGATGTTCGTCGGTTTATCTACCCTGTGGAGAAGGAGACGAATTCCCCTGTGGACCAAATCGACAGCAACGGGGTGATAATAATGTTCTTTAGAAATTTCAAAACCCAAGGTTTTACTATACCATTCAATCGCTTTATCTAAATCACTCACACTGATCTGAATCATACAAACGTGTGGCATTATCTACCTCCTTTTCTAACAGGTGGACGGAATTTTTTAAACCACCCAAATCCAAATTCTTCCACAATTTTCAAGAATTCACTATTGCCGGCAGTCATCCAATCTGCACGATAGTGGAGTCCAAAATACCGCTGTGCCGGGTTGATATAACCATTCTCCTTGATTTTCTTTACACACCGCAGTGCGAATTTTTCTCCGTGTACTTTTCTACATACCTTTGAAATTTCTCTGATTCGTTTGTCAGTTGCTTCGATTTTTACATGAGAATATTTGTCATGAAACGCTTCTGTCAGCTCTTCATCAGGTATCTCGTGATATGTTTCATCGTGTATCACTATATCGATGCCCAATTTTTTACGTGATGTTGGTCGCTTTTTCGGATAACCAATACAGAGTAAAACGACCGGGAACACACCATGAGGCAGCTTAAACATTTTCTTGAGTTCACGAAACCAACCGAGGACAGTTCCGATATATACTGATCCCAATCCCATGGCATCTGCAGCAGTACAGATATTTTGTGCACAGATAATCGTGTCTTGAAATGATATCCAGAAATGCTCAAAACTACTTGTAGCGGTAAATGGAGCAATTTCGAGCTGTGCCCATCGTTCGAGACGACGCCAATCGATGCAAAAGATTAAATCAACCGAAGCCTTAGCAATGAACTCCTGATAACACATCTTTGCAAGCTTTTGTTTCATCTCTTCATTCTCTATCTTTATTATAGAGTACGGTTGGAGATTTCCACCAGTCGGTGAATGAATACCTGCTTTAAGAATGAAATGTAAAATTTTTTCGGGAATCTTTTTATGTAAGAAATTCCGACAGCTGGCACGCTCGATTAACAATTTCATTGTCTCATTCGGATAGGTACCCCTAATTTTTTCCTTCGCACCGTGGTGAGATGGCATTTTTTTATTTTTCATTGAAGATTCTCCTTGATATGGGTCTTTTGTAACTAACAGTAACAAATGGATTTGTTATTCCTGCAACGGGAGAAGACCAGGAACGTTTGTTTCTATAAGCTGACAACTCACACCAGCACCCATTGAAGACATGTGTGAACCCACAAGAAACCCAGTTGTCGTATCATAATACCACTCCATCGTTGCACCAACTGAACCTCCACTCAAGACACACACATCCCACTTGTCCCATGTTTTTATCCTGAAAATTTTTCTTTCCTTGAGTCTCGCTCCTTTTTTCCTTTTATGTCTAGGAATCCATATTTGACCAGGAGGGTCTAAATCATAATAATCACCACTTTTAGATTTAAAATACTTATCAACCAACACGTTTTCCCATCGTCTATGTGTGAAGCCTTGAAATCTATCAGTGGAATCAACCGGAGTAATTCTCATCCAGAAATGTTCTTCATCAGCCTTTTCAAATGATACGTTTAATGTAAGCCACTGATTAACACCAGGACCATATAGTGTATACCGATAATTAAAATACAATCCTTGATGAATTGGTGCTATTTCCTCTTCCTCCTGCGCACATTGTATTTGAAAAGTTGCTATAAAACACCAAAAAATTAGTAATGCTGATCTCATTACGTGTTTCGTATAAGTTTTTTCCATCACAAACCTCCTCATCTAGAATCTATTTCATTGTACCTTCTCTCCCACAAAAGTCAACATATTCCAAATCATGGTTTTTTAAATCTTACGGTATAATTCCAGATATTCCCAAAAAGCTCATCTAAAACAAATCCTGCTTTTTCCCCCGCTTTAATCGTAGTTGATTTTAGAGGATAATCAGGGTCAATCAGAAGCTCAGTCAAAGAGAGGGAACCACCTATCTTTAATACTCTTTTAACTTCTTGCAGAGCCCTATGTTTGTCTGGTACTTCAGGAAGCACAGTAACCATATAAACAAGGTCGAGTGAATTATCATCAAAAGGTAATTCATAAGCACTGCTTTTAATTAATTCAATATTTTTTAGATCCTGATTTTCTGGTTGAGAGAGTTTATTTTCAAACTGCTGCAACATTTTCTGTTGAATATCGAGTGCATACACCTTACCTTTCTTGCCTACAGCCCGCGCAACATTAGTAGTAAATGCGCCACTCCCACATCCAACTTCCAAGACATGCATCCCTTCTTTAATCCCACTGCGTTCTATTACTATACCTGGAGGCTGTATTTTTCTTCTTAACACACTATCAAAAAGAGGTCCCATAAATGCAGGCGCTGGAAAATAAAATAATATTTTAGCGAATCGGGCAACAATCTGCCATAAAATAAAAAAAACAAAAATAACTAACAGTATTCTGATTACTATAATCATTTTACCCTAAAATAATTTTGTCTCGAATTCTCCAGACCTCATCTTCGTCACATACCATGTAGACGATCTCATCAACCAAAAAATGTAGCGGTTTCATCTCTGAAGATATTTTGTTTTTTGCCTCGTACATCATTTCATCAGATTCAAAAAAGCCAATAGTTAAGTGCGGTGTAAATTCAAATTCTGACGCTACAAAATAATCAGAAAATTTTTCTGCTAGTGCGGTATGAATACGTAATAAATTCCCACTGTCTTCTGGTTTTAACCAGAGAACACGTTGGCTGCCTGTAAAGACCGCTAATTCTCTGAGTGTGATATCAAAAGCCTTAAATGTCTTTAAACAATCGTTGAGTGCAGAACGTTTTCGTTGCCAGTTCTTCTCTAGTATGAAAGGAAAAGCGAGAGTGATGTGTGGTGGAACTGTTGTATGAAAAGGATAATAAAGTCTATGCCATTCAATAATCACTGTACTGATTTCTTTTGATGGAATAATTACGAGAGCAGTATCTTCTGGAACAGGTATTCTCACAAAGGCTCCTTCTTCATTGAAGAAAAAAATATTGTAGCCACTAATAGTACGAAGTCAATCGCCGAACGCAAAATCTTGCATTATGAGGAAACTCGTATACAATGTATCATAAGGAGGCTGCAATGAAAAAAATAAAGTCCCTCAAGGAGATGCTTATAAAAATGCGGGACCTCACTGACCTCATGATCGAACTTGGTTATGCTGCCATACTCCAGCACGATACAGAACTTGCTGAGGAAGTAGATTTAATAAAAGAAGAAATACGAGAATTAACCTTTGATATGAGGATCTCAGCAATGTATGCTGCAAAGGGATTGTCAACAGATGAAATACCGCAAATTGCATCACTGTTGCAATTAGGAGTTGCTGTCAAGGAAATATCTGATGGAATGGATGATATGGTAGAAATAGTGACGCGTGGAGTTCACCCTGTTATTGAAGCAGTATACCGAAAAGATACCATAATAAAGAAAATGGTAGTAGAAGAAGGAAGTAAAATTGAAAATAAATCCCTTGAAAAGGCAAAAATACCTGAAGAAACAGGATTTATGATACGGGCAATAAAAAGACAGAAAGAATGGATATTTGAGCCCACATCAAAAACCACCCTCAAAAAAGCAGATATCATATTTTTAAAGGGCAAGGATGTTGCGATCAGAAAGATGGTAGAACATGCCGCGTCGAAAAAAGAGGAAAAGAAGACAGAACATACTCAGTAAAGTATTAAAAGAAGCAACCCCTCTCCTCCTCCTCACCATTGTTGGTGGAGTGTTTGCAGGTTCTGTGTTGGGAAAGATGAAGGATGTGCTCGTCATTATTCCGGGTGTTTTTGTCCTTGTCCCCGCAATACTCGGTCTGCGCGGAAATATAGGAGTCGCCTTCGGCTCACGATTGAGTACCTTACTCCACCTCGGCCTCATGAAACCTTCGGTTAAACTTACATCTCTTCTCTTGAATAATATCCTCGGTGCATTTTCATTGAGCTTTTCATTTTCGGCATTATTTGGAATTCTCGCCCACGGTCTCTGCCTTCTCCTCGGTCTTCCCTCTGCAGGAATCACGAAATTAACGCTCATTGGTCTGATGTGTGGTGTTTTCTCGAGCTTGATAATGATACCTTTTACAACTGTGTTGACATTTTTTTCCTTCAGGAAAGGGGTAGATCCTGATGATGTCATATCACCTGCAATTGCAGTTTTGGGAGATGGCGTTGCTATGATAGCAATATTTGTTGCAGCAACTATTGTCCAAAAGCTATCACTACCGGATATGAGCCTCCTTATAATTGCACTCCTTGTCGTGAAAGAATCATTTCCATCCCGTTACCGTTTTTTCAGAATATTTCTTGAGAGCAGTCCGGTCGTCGTAATATGTGGTCTCTTGGGCATAGGTGCTGGATTGTATCTCCACTATCACCAGCACGATTTTGGTGCAGCACCATATCTCCTCGTTCTCCTACCGCAACTCATTTCAAAAGTGGGAAGCATCGGATCTATTTCAGGAATGCGACTGACATCAGGTCTCTACATTGGTCAAGTACGGCCCTTCTCTTGGAATAAATTTGTGTGGCAGAATATCGTCGCCGCCCTTCTCCTTTCACTTATCTTAGTAATTCCAATCGCATTAGTAACCTACCTCGCTGCATTTGTACTCCGCGTCGGAGAGCCAGTATTCTTTGTACTCTTTATTATTACATTTATAGGTATGGTACCACTCAGTTTCGGTGCCAGTTTACTCTCGTTTTTAATTGCCTCCCTTGCAAAGAGGATACACCTTGACCCGAGTAATGTTGTCGCACCACTCATCACAAGTTTAGGCGATGTGAGTGGAATATTTTTGTTTGTATTGCTCTTACAATTCTTTACATAACAAGATACAATGTATTTCAGTGTAAAATCAGGATATATCAAAGATTAACGCAAAATAAGAACTCACCCCCTATTTCGGTATTACGCCAATTGGCTAAATACCGAAATGCTTAGTGGTTTTCTCGATATTCTCTGCTGATATACGTGTTAAAATCTAACTAAAGAGTCTGCAGCTTTTATTATTTACAAATAATTACCCGCGCGCCTTCTTCAGTGTGGTCAAAAGATATAATATTCTGTTTTCCTATGAGCAATTCAATCTCTTCATCAGTATAGCGGCGAAACAACATACCTACATACTCACCGTGAATATACTTGAAGGTTCCATCAACGAGTACTTCTGCCAGATGAATAATATCCTCGTCTTGTTTGGGATGGTCGAAGGTTAAGAGTATTGCTTTGCCTGGAACCAAAACTCTGCGTATTTCACCGAGCACTCGTCGGGCGCAGTCTGTTGTCACATGGTCTATCGCAGCCATGCACATCACACCCGCGAAGAAATCATTAGGAAAAGCAAGGTTATCCATTGTTCCCTGTTTGAATGTTCCGGAAAGATTGAAACGTACGAACCGTTTCTTGCAAAATTCTATCGCTGACTTGGCAAAATCGATTCCATAAACCGTGTAACCGCGTTGTGCTAAATAGTGTGCATTACGACCTCCACCACACGCTACATCAAGGACAGTATCACCTTCTTTGAGATATTTGTCACAGAAATGAGCAAGGGTTGCAGCAGGTTTACTCTCAGAAAAATCATACGTTTCTGGATCTATGTCTTTAAAACGACTCTCCCAATAGTCTTGTGGACTGATATTATTCTTCATACACTATTACACACTTA